>NZ_JVEL01000440.1:0-29370 GCF_001076875.1 Serratia sp. 506_PEND | reverse complement strand
GGCTCCGGCGCTGGGTCAGGCTCCGGCGCTGGGTCAGGATTAAGACCTAAATCCGGATCTAGATAATCACCTTCTTTGAGGTCATTAATCGACCCAACCCCAGCTTGTTTCTGGTCTTTGCTTTTTTGGGCCATCGCTATTCACCTTAATTATCAATAACCATTGCCGCCAGACAGCCGTTAACCTGGCTCGGAATGACGATCGGCGCGGACTGCATCAGCAATTGACGCTGGCCAGGGTCCTCTTTCACCCATGTTTTTGGTGCGTATGCCATCGGCCCATAGTTAAATGCATCATCCAAAATCGCGCCAAATGCGCGCGTTCCCTGCATTTGTGGACCACTCATGATCACCATCCCATCAGTAATCATTGGTGTTTCAACACCGCTCAGGTCATCAATAAACCAGTCGTTATAAAGCCAGAGCGTGTAACTCCCCCATGTCCCCTTCAAAATTGCACCAGGCATAATTTGAGCGCCAGGATTAACTATGTTACCGGACGAGTTCTGAGCAGGAAGAATGATCGCGCTATCTTTTAGCGTGGTATCTTTCTTAAAAGCCGCCCATGACTTATTAGTGAAAACAATATCTGTACAAACGACACCCGACTTTTGTAAGACGGTCGCTTGCCACTGCTCAATACAATCCGTTGGGATCGTATTATCTGCACCAGCAGGAACAGTCAAAGGCCACGCACTACTACCAGTGAGGGCAACTGTGAGGGCTGGATCACGACCAAAATCAATAACGGTCGTCGGGAAACCTTCGCCAACAATAGTCACTTTGCCCGTTTGCATTGCTGATGATGCCATCCATTCGAGGCGACGGTTTAACATGTCAATCTGATCTGCCATTTCAAACTGTAGATTGAGCATGGCGCGCTGAGCTGGGGTGTACTCCCCACCAATCCGCTCACCAATTTGACGGCGGATCGGTTTACGTAAATCCGGGGCGCGCTTGTCTTTGATATATGCCGGTTTAAATCGGTTAGTCTGATAACGGCGGCTCTCAACCATTTTGCCCTCCACCAGCGGAGAGCAAAACGGAGCCATACGACGCAAACCTACATCAACGTCAATTGCAACCTCTTCCGTATCAGACGTTACCACGTTAGGGAAAAAACGATCGAGCAAGAAGTTTTGCGCGATTTTTAAATTCGGCACGACCTGAATTAAAGTCGACGTGTCAAAAATATTCACGATGTTTACCTTTTAAAAAATAGAATACCGCCGCCAAATGATTTATTTAGCGGATGATAAATTAAGCTTTCGTATTTAATTAGACGTCGTTTTGCACGACAGACCGGACAAAAATACTGGATTGGCGTAATACTGGAGTGACAGTAGCCAAAGTCCAGGAAGCATCCAAAATCATTCGATGGCCGTTAAATTCACCCATCAAATAAACTCCGCCATTAATATCAGCCGCCGTCGCGTCAACGTCATCGACCAGAATAGCGCTCGGAATCTCGCTACCATCACTCGCTGATTTAACGCTTATTTGGTATTTACCACTCGCGGTAACTACCCCCATAACGGTCCCGCGCTTGTAGGCTTTAGCACCGGTAATAATAACAGTATCGGTAACAAGCTGGAGAGGACCGCTGACAAGCTGATCAGGAACGTAAGTATCCTGAACAACACCCGGTCTCCACGGATTATCACCAAATTGATTTACAGTCATTTTTTAGCACTCCCAGTAGCATGGTTATAAAGGCTCTTCATTTGGTCGGCTACACTGCCACCGCCGCTCTTGCCGCCATTGGCTCCAACCTTTGGTTGTTTAACTGTGCCCATACGCTCTTGAAGCGTTTTACGCTTGGACCCGCTTGTTTCCATTAGGGTTCCCATTACGGTGCGACCATTGGCACGCATAACCCTGATCGCTTCTTTTGCTGACAGGCGAGTAGTAAACGCCAGGGTGGCCGCTAAATCAGGACGGCCGGCCGCGTGCTTACTACCAAAAATAGCCGAACAACGCTCGCGCTCAGCCTTACGGCCTTTCTTCACATCTTTGTTTTCATCCTCTTCGGCGTCTGGGTCGTCATCTTCGTCTTCTGCATCAGGATCGTCGTCATCTTCCTCTGCGTCGGGATCGTCTTCATCCTCAGCGTCGGGGTCATCCTTGTCATCATTAGCCTTTTTGGCTTTTTTAGACGATTTACCGCCCTCATCCTCTTCATTTTCCTCTTCTTCCTCGGCGTCTCTTTCTTCCTCTTCCTCTTCGGCGCGAGAAGCCTTAGCCGATTTATTCAGGCCCAATAAGTGAGCAAATGAAAACTTATTCATAGTTAATCCTTAATCAAGTTTAGAAAGTCACGAAAAGCCGCATCAGGCGGCGTTACAACATCAGCCAGCCCAAGGGATACCCCTTCGGCCGCCAGATAAACCCCAGCCTGTGTATTGAGCACGACATCAGCTGAAACACGACGATTCCGCGCCACGGTACTGACAAATAGCGCCCCAATTTCATCAATCTCAGCCTGTAGCCCTTCATGGGCCTGATCGCTAAGCGGGATCATGGGGCTCGTTTCACCTTTGCGATCACCGAATGTC
The DNA here is from genome assembly GCF_001076875.1 of Serratia sp. 506_PEND. Lineage (NCBI taxonomy): Bacteria > Pseudomonadati > Pseudomonadota > Gammaproteobacteria > Enterobacterales > Yersiniaceae > Serratia > Serratia sp. 506_PEND. The sequence goes on along the minus strand of NZ_JVEL01000440.1, from coordinate 26,816 downwards.
ACAATGGTTACTTTCACTCCATCCTTTTCCAGTTTTTGAGACCAGTCGACATGCATCAAAATAACGCCGATTGAGCCCACACCACCGGTACGAGGTACAGAAATATGGTCCGCCGCGCTGGCGATGGCATATGCGGCCGAATAAGCGGATTCGGTAAGGATCGCTCTTATGGGCTTAACCCCGCGCGCTGCATAAATTTCGTCAGCCAGGTCAAAACAACCGGCCACCTCACCACCTGGGGAATCTATATCCAGGCAAATCCCTTTAACCTCCGGGTCATTTACGGCCGTAATAAAACTTTGCCGGATACCGTCATAACCCGTCATCCCAGACCAGGGCCGCAACGTCCCTAACTTCTGGACTAACGTTCCCTGAATAGGGATGATGGCGATCCCGTCAACCAGGTCATAGCCACTATCGGACTGACGCCCTTTCCGCGTAAATGGCTCATCATCGTCATACCAGGCCCCAGCCCCATCAATACGAGTGATTCCCAACCGCTCAGTTAATGCGGCTATAATCACTTCGGCTTTTTTGGGATGGATAATGAGCGGGGTGTTAAATAAATGCTGGGCAATATGAGGGAGCTGTTTCACCGTTCCTCCGGTTCCTGAATTGTCTGTTCTGCATCCTGGCTAATGGCCCACTCTGGCAACGGTAAGCCACGCTCTTTCAATGCTTCTATTTCACGCGCACGCTGATCAAGAAGGTCTTCCCAGTCCTCACCCACGTTTTCAGAGCACTCAATTTCAAGCGTGGACAAACCAGCATCCATCCCCAAAATAGCGCCTTTTTTCTCAGCGACAGGATCAACCCAACCGCGACCAGGCCCCATCCACTGAGCGCGGCTATACGCCGTGCGGCATTCGAGGAATTCAGGAGCCCCAGCCGGAAGCGGGAGATCTACCGTATCGTGTAATTCCTCAATAAATGCGCCTAATATGGGTTGAGCAAACCCGGTAGCAAAATCAATACGACGCCGGGAAAGCGTTTTCCACGCCTCAAGAAGTGCGGATCGCGCCGAGCTATAGTTAACTTTCGACCAGTCCTGTGTTAACTGTGATTCTGAAATACCTAATGCAGAAGATGTGTTACGCAGAACGGCAGATTCAAATGCTGGAAAATTGTTGTTTGGGCGAGCAGCACTGACCGTTACTATTTTTTCACCAGGGAATGTGATCGGCATTCTCACACCGTTGTTAAGTGTTAAACGGCGGTCATTATGAAAATCCTTGCGCATATCCTGATAACTGGCGATATCTTCAACACTGGTCCCCATAGCTTGCTCCACTAACTGTGGATCATAGGGTGACTCGATGTAAGCCCCAAATATCGAATTTAAAATTGCAGCTTCTAATTCTGTTGCATCGTACTTAACCAGCATTTTTAACCGCTGAACGACCGGCGTAAAAATACCGGTTCCCCTGTGTTGTGATGCCCGATCATGGTCAAAGTCATGGATCACGATAGGACGCCCCCAGGACGTTTCACGCTCAACCCTTTCCCACATCATTGAGTCGGCGGCCGCCCACCAATCACCAACGTGAGCTTTGCGTATGTGATACGCCACCGGCGCGCCATCGTCGTCAAGTTCAACCCCCCCTCTGATATGCTCTAAATCAAATTGCTGTTGGGGGTTACTCAGCCGATCAGGGTCAACTATCTGGATAGTTGTGGCAAAATGCGCACGCCCTAACCCAATGCGATCCCCTCTGAATTGCAGAACAGCCAGCGCGTCACCGTCGATAAGTTTGTGACGGAATGCCAGCCTGAGCATTTGTGACACTGTGAGCTTTCGTTCAACGTCACAATATCGCCCCTCGCCGGTTGACCAGGTACGATACGCCGCCTCGACGGCACGGCCATACTCATCGGCCCAGGTCGCATCAAACGATTTGTTTCCTGTATAGAATGCCAACGCGCGATAGTCAGGCTTAACGATTGGGCGAAATACAGCCCCTACAGCATTATCAAGAATTCGGGTGACGCCACCGCTAGCCCAGCCATCATTACGGACCAGATCGCGAACGCGTGAAACGATACGATCCCGGTAGTTATTTATCTCATTATCAGGCGATCCCAGGTAAGGGACCCAGTTGGCCAACTCCGAACTATAAGCGCTGGCCGCATCATAGGGGGTTTCGCTGTAACCGTTTAATGCCAGGTTACGCCCCTTAGATGGGGGTAGCGGTTTCCCATTTGGACCCAGTATCTGAACCATCAGAAACGAAACCTTATCGGCCTACGTGGCCGAGTGACTATCCCTAACTGAGCCTGTAGCAATTGGATAAAGGCCATCAGTTGAGGTAATGACGTTTGTTGATAGGTAACTGATCGGGTCCCGTCACCTTGCGCGTATGAGAACGAAACCCCCTGTTGGCCGGTCATTAAATTGACATATGCCGCCTGAGCCGCGTTCAATGCGTCTTGTAATTGGGCGTTGGACATCCCAGCCAGCACGCTGTTATTAGGTCTAAACATAAGATTCCTTTAGGCTAAACGATGTGAAATGCGCGTTTTAGGCTTCTCTTCGCCATCAACCTGTATAAGCACCCCGGAGCCGGGGAACTGTAAAGATGGTTTTTCTTCTGGTTGAGTCGAGGGTTCAAGTAGCACTCTGGATGGCTCCGCGTCGATAATGCTGGCACGGGTATTCAGTTTTAATCCCATGTGGAAGAGTCCACACAACGCCGCATACGCATAAACCCGACAGTCTAACGCTTCGTTAGCTTTACCCTTCGGTAGCTCCCATGTGCTGTAACGCTGGCCACCAGAGTCTTTAATAACTAAGCGCTCGGCCGTAAGCTGGGAGAAATACACCAGATCGCGATCTACAGAAAAGTGCATATAACCCGGACCGGCTTTTTCAATGTGGAGACGCGATCGGATAGAGTCTTTCGCCGCATTGACCCCGATGATGATCGGGCGGAATGTCCGCCTAGTACGGGCGCTGGTTTTTTTGTTTGGCCATACCGGAGAGCGTTTGCCACCAACTGCGGACTCACCTTTAATCGCCCATATACGACGCCCAAGCCGTTCTTTACAGAATTCGTAAACCTTCTGGGTATGGTGGCCACCTGAGTCCATGCACGCGGCCATAATGGTAAATCCGCGCCCGTCCGCACGCCGCCAGATTTGCTTTAAATACGCATCAAGACGTAACCACGGGTCCGGGGTTTCTAAATCCCCCTCGATGATGTCAAAAGCAACAGACCATGATTCCTCATCACGCCCCCAGCCAGTAACCTCCAGCTCAAAACGATCATCCTGCGTATCGACACCAACGGTTAATACGGCCACACCATCAGGAACCTCAGCCTCAAAGACTTCTCGGCGGGCCAATAGAATATCGGTGGCCAACTTTTTACCGTGATTCGGCCGGTGTGGTAGACCCATTTGGGTATTCCACCAGGCCAACTCTTTATCGGGATCTCCCTTCGCTTTTAGATACTTTTTCGCAATATCTGAGGGCTTGTCTTTTTGCCAGGGGCTAAAGAGCTTACCGGCCTGAAACCCTGCGTGGATGTTATCAACACCCAGACGGCCACACGTCGGACATTTAGCCCGATATACAGCATGGCGATCAGATTCAGACCACTGCCAAACGGTATCAACCGCCGCCTCATCATTAATACGCCATTCCTGATCGTAATCATTCAGAGGGATATGAACACCGCCGCAACACTCAAACGTTTTCGTTTGGTGCCAGCGGATTGTATGCAACGCCCTTAAGCGTTGACCTTCCGACCACCCCACGCCGCATGATTCACAGTGGAGCATTGCGCCGCTTACCTTGTGTTCGCCACCTTCTTTATCCCAGTGAACATGTTTAAAAAAGTCGGGAAACTGGCGGTGGCCACACACTGGACAGGATATTGAAGCACGGCGCTGATCGGAGTCGGCGTAGCTGGCCTCTATACGGCTTTCATCTTCAATGGTCGGAGAACAGGCCCGGATAGAAAGCCAGTTAAGGCCAAATGTCGCCGTTCGCTCCTCAGCCAATGTGATCGGGTCCCCTTCACGGGTTATCGGGTATTTATCCACCTCATCGGCCAGGAGTACGCGTATTGGTCGGCGTGCAAGGTTATCAGGGCTACCCGCACCAGCCAGCGCCAAAAATCCACCGGTGAACGATTTATAGAGCAAGGTCTCTTTTGAGTTCTTCTGTTTGGTTCCCCCAACCAACTTACGTAGCACCGGTGTAACACGGAGCATAGGGGTAATACGCTCTTTGGAAAACTGCTCGGCGGCATCCTCTTTAGGTTGCAATAGCAACATTGGGCACGGATCAAGATGGGCAAAATAACCAAAGACGTTCTCTAATAACGCGGTTTTCATCAACTGCGTACAGCACATAACAGTAATGATATGAACACCAGACTCAGTGACGGCCATCATTGGGCCGCGCGCAATTTCTACTGTAGATGTATCCCAGTCACCCGATGTGCTGCCCGCCTCACGGGCGAGCTTGCGAAAGTCATCAGCCCAGTCTGGGACGCTGATTCTAGGCGGCGGGGTCCAGCCGAGTCGTGCGCTCCGCCTTAGTTGCTCAATCTTGCTCGGTGTTAAATTCGGGCTCTCCGAGTCCGGCAATATGTTTATGGACATGTGCTATTAACACCTCGGTCATTCTGTCAGCGGGAACATCCAGATCAGCCGCCATCAGCGGAGCTACCTTTTGTGGCCAATTTAGCCAGGAGTCTCGCTGAGCCCGAAACACTTCAAAAAACAAGTTTTCGGCTACTGCCATTTCTATGACCTGCTCGCTTTGTTTCTCGTAGTCCAACTTGGCCAGCAAGGCTAAATAGTTCTCTTTTACCCTGCTGGCTTCTTCCTTCGACATTTCCGCGCCGGTGGCCATCATGATCGCAGCGACAGCCGCCGCCGTTCCACTATCAGCAGGATCAACAACCGGAACCCTGGAGGGGGCTTTAGTCTTAGCGGCGTTAGTGGTCCGTCCGTCTTTGCTATTACGCAACAGTGCTAGCGCCTTATCGCTTTCCTCTACGTTGATTTCGTCACCATCGAGAACAATGTAGCGGCCAGCCTTAATCCACCGGCTAATCGTTTTGCGATCTACACCGGCATGTTTTGCATAGTCGATCCTGGTCATCGTCGTCATGGGACATTCTCTCTGGGACATTGATGGGACATATATTTGAGGTTCTTCGGGAGAATGTCCCACGGGGAAAACCTACCGATTCCAGAGCTGGCGCGGCTTTGCGCTTTGTCGTGCATAAGTATGCATATGGGACATGGGACACAAACTCAAAAATTTATAGCTGGTAAAACACCACGCGCTCGCAATGCCCGTGGAACAACCACCCCACAGGAAGGACCCAAAAAGTTAATGGGAGGTATTGCCATACCCGCCAATGATTTTGTTTCATTTTCAATCATTTTTTCACTCTGCTCATTTGGCAGTCCGCAACGCCTCCGATAGCGCCGCGCTCATTTCACCAGGCAACAGGTCCGCCGCCATCTGATTAGCAAGCTCAAAATAACCCAGCGTTGGGGATGCCTCCTGGGCGTCACCAAACCTCACCAGTAACTTTAGCTTGGGTTGTTTACGACGTGGTGCGCGCGTGCCGTTCTTTGAGCGCTTACCTTTCTTCTTGCCTTTTACTGGCTTGTACTTCTTACGCTGCCAAAAGCCTGACGCCCCATCAATGCTCCCAATAAAGACATTCGGATTAGCCTTGAGGCTGCCCAGCTTACCTTTAGGCAGGTTGCCGTACTTATTGAGCCTGACCCCTTTGGGGTTAAGCAACGCTTTACCGCTCAGGTAGCGAGTACCGCCAAACTCCTCGGGGGCCAGATATTCGGCGGCCGTGGGCCTGATGAATACCTTGGCTTTAAGGCTGGTCTTTCTGGCCGCTGTGGATGCTACAGAGTTAACAGTAAAAGGCGTTGGATTATCCAGCTTGCTTTGTAGGTTATCCTTTTGCGCTTCCTGAATCTTACGCGCCGTGCTGGTCAGCGCTCGTGCTGTCGCAAAAGGGATCTGCTTTTTGAGGGCTAATAATTGGCGCTCAAGGTCTTTTAAACCCGCCATACATGATCCTTATGGCCATTTGATAGCCCGTTTTTGTAGTCGGGCTATGAGATGACTACAACATGTAGAAACGTGACTACAACGCGTATCCAAGTGTTGTAATTACAACCGACCAACTAATTTAACTAGACGCCATCGCGCCGGAGGTTTGCAGCTTCGTTAACGCCGCATTGAAATCAGCAACCAAACCCGCCACGTCAGAAGCGGTTGACGCTGCCTGATATGTTGCCTGCTTAACACCACCCAACGCGGCCGCTGTAGCAGCAGGCAACGTATAAGAACCTCCGTCACCACCACCACCAGATCCTTTAACCACTGCTTGAGCAAGGTTGAACGATCCCCATTGCAAAACAGGCTGACCAAGCGGCTGATAGCCATCAGCAATAGCCTCTGTAACCTGATCAGTTAAATCTTCGGCATTAGTACCAACAACAACTTTGTAATCTGTATAAGACATAATCACTCCAATTCATCAGTTATTACGGATAAAACGCTGAGTTATCCTCCATCATCGCCAACAAGTAGTGGACATTATTTTCAAATAAATAGAGTGAAGCTCCTCCCCTTTCTTCATCATCTATAACGAGATACAACCACCAGCTAATTTAATTAAACGCCATAGCGCCGAAGTTTTGGAGCTTGGTTAGATTAACCAATATTTGGTGCGACTGGTGCCATGACGTAACGCAGTGAATAATTTAATCCGCTACTATCATTGACAGGGCTTAACACTCCAGTTCCAGGGTCCATTTGCTGTGTCGGCGTTTGAGCGATAACAAAAATTACTGTGACAAATTTTCGATAGCTTCCGCCAACCAGCTTGCTGGTTTCAGTGCGTTGTATCGTGAACATAATTGGCGTTCCATTATCATCACAGGGAATTTTCGTTAACTGAATATCTGTCATTAGATACCCGGAGTATCCTGCTGGGACACGACTTAACTGAATGGTAGCCTTATATCGCCAAACACCGTTGGAGTCAGAAAATGCGGTATCCTTTGAAAAGTCGCTGCTGTAGGACGTATTAATATTGCCACCCGCTGCACCAACCAATCCCGCGTTATATTTATCAACTAATAATCCATTACCCCCGTTGGTAAGAATATTTCTATCACTAGGATCTACTTTAATATCTTCAGACCCATCTTTACCTGGTTCACCTTTTTCGCCAGCGGGGCCCTGAGGACCGACGTCCCCTTTCTCGCCTTTATCGCCGGGAGTACCATCCATGCCATCTTTACCTACAGGACCAGCAGGGCCGGTATCTCCTTTCGTGCCATCAGCCCCTGCATCACCTTTTTCGCCTTGCGGCCCAGCATCGCCTTTAGGACCTGCTGGGATCAGCACGGCTATCTGCTCAACCCCAGCCTTTCGAGTTTCACCCGCCTGGACAACAGGAAATAACTCCTCGCCAGTCAACACCTCGGCAGCAGGAAGGGCAGATATCAACGGTGGAGGGTTATCTGGCGTATAAGCATTTAACTCAATGTTTCCGGTATTATCGGCTTCAACACCGTCAACCGATTTAACTTCGTGCGAGAGATCCCCCATCATGGCCAACATATCGAAATACATTTTCTCGATGGCCATAAATAACGGGCTTGGCGTGTCATCAGCCGTACCCACCAGCAGATAATCATTCAGCGTGCCGGGACCGGTGGAGTCAGAAACGTTTATCTCGCCTAACTTGGCCTCAGAGTTATTCCGATACTTCGCCATGACTTTATAGCGGCCGTTGTACAGCTGCACGCTATACGAACCATCAGCGGCCGTGGTCATAGCTGCGTCACGCCGTAAATATGAATCAGTGGTGTTTTTCAGCTGGGTAAACGTAATAACCGCGCCAACTACGGCCGCACCATCTGGATCGAGAAACACGCCGGAGATCGTGACCATTATTTTTCCCCCGCCGTTATCGAGTCATAAGCCTTTTCACACATCAGCCCCTTTATCCTTGCCCGGTCAGCATATTGAGAGAGTTTTCCCGCTCTTTCATCAGATTTTCGGTACAGCTCGGCAAGCAGAACGGCGGTATCGGCTCTTGCCTGGCGTTCTGAGGTAACGGCGGAAATGCGGCCGGTTTCACTTCTGGCGAGTTGTTGCTTTGTACGCTCGATGGCGCGTTGCAAGCCGTCAGCGACAGACTGAGCGTTAGCAGCAGCGGCGCTAGCCTGAGCAAGTTGTTTCTCTCCATCGGCTCTAATCCTGTTATTTTCCAGCTGGCGGCGTTGTTCTTCGTCACGTTCGCTGGCTTCCCGTTCCGCTTTCGCGGTGGCGTCGCGGGCGTCACGCTTAGACCACTTATCCGACCAAACTAGCCTTTCGGCGTCTCGGCCAGCGGTATAGCGCCAGTGACTAAAACCCCATAATGACAAAGCCACCAGCGCGGTAACCGCCAGTGGCCTCCAGGTGCGTTTAAGCAATTCAATTAATACGGCTGTCATACAAGTACAGCTTTTGCTTTGTCGTAGCGGGCTTGGCGGTCATCGAGACCGTTGTAACCGCCGTTAATAATCTTGGTGATAGTTTTAACGTCGCCGGTATGGTTCAAACAACCTCTTGAGACGTAGAACCATGCGGCAGATATTGCGGCCGCGTCATCCTGCAATAGCGCATCAGGATTAGACAGGAGGTCCAACCCGAGGGCCGCACCACACTTTTTATAGTTTTCCCGGCCGGTGATTTGCTTCAATCCACGCCCACGGTATTTCCATCCGTCGCCCTGTTCGGTATTACCCAGATTGGCTTTACCCCAGTCGCCACCATAGACAATATTGGCGATCGCTTCTTGGTTGGCTGGGTGATTACCACTGCGACCGTATTGATCTGCCTGTTGCTGCGTAATTCGATGTGAACCAAATACACCCACCAGCTTATCGGCGGCGTAATTCAGGTTTTCCACCAGCCGGATAAATCCGCCAGATTCAGTCCCCATCTGGGCAAGAAACATGGCCTGATCCAATGGGTTAATAATGCCGTATTGCTGCATAGCCGCGTCAATATGTGAAAACCACCGCGCGGCCAGATCCCCATTAACACCGGCCGCCTGTTGAAACTGTGATTGATTCATTTTTTGTCTTCCCGTCTGAAAATCTTCATCACATTGCCATGCGAGTAAATGAGCGAAATGCAAAGCATTACGTTAATTACCGTCTCAGCAGGGTTTGCATGTACATAGCGGCCAGTAGCTATAAGGATCGTCACGGAACCACACGCCACTATCAGAACAAGGGCTATCACACCACCTATCACCCTGTGCTTTGCCCCATTCCTCTGATATGTGCCCAGCATTCCGGCACTAATCGCGCAAGCAACCGCATTTACGCCCAAAAGCAACGCATTCCAGGGGAGTCCTTTCACCATCAGGACAAACTCACTTATTTCCGTCATTGTTGCCCCCCGTCAGAAGTTGGAGAACGCGAGTAATAAGGGTGCGGGGGCTAACCTTCGTTAAAGCAATAAGAAAAAGGACCCCGAGAGTCGCTGTAACCGTTGCCCCCAACCAAGGTTCAATAACAACCCCATCAGGCAAATACTGGCTCAAGGCTTTGGCCAGAATGCCAGTGGTCATGTTTGCGCCGAGAATGCCGAGAAAGAAGGACGCAACAAAGTAGGTGATTTGTGTAAATCGGTTTAGATCCGGCGAAGAAACGACATAAACGGCCGCGCCAGCAAATGCGCCGATGTACACTCCCGCTGGCGTGCTGGCCAGCAACGAAGCAAAAGACATGCTCGTTATTGCCACGCTGTTAGCCGTGGCCGTCGATACCATTCCCAACCTGGCCTCCAGATGATTCGCAAAATAAAAAGCCCCGCAAATTGCGAGGCTTTATTGATATATATTTATATCTTTATATCACTTTCCACACTTTCGCAGTGGCCTCGCTCATGCCCTTGAGTTCGTCACCCCAGTTCGTCTCTGCTCCCCGTTGGCCCTAACCGGTACGTAACTGGCAATCACGTAGCGTTACCGGTGCTCTTCGATTCATTAACCCTCACCAGATGCAAAGCTGGCTCTCTACGTGGAGACTCGGGACCACATCATGACAGTGGCATGTACAGACGGTCTGACCGCTTAACGTTTCATTGCTTAGCCCTCATTAAGTGCCAGGCGGTGTACTGGCGAATTCAGGGAAAATCACCGCACAGGGCAAAAGGTCCGAAAATTACGGCAATATCAAAATCGGTTATTTTTGGACCTTTTGCCCTGTGAGGGGATGGTGTCGCGGGCGGCTCCAGCCAGTCCGCAACACCTATTGAATGTTGTAACTATTAGTCCTGGGCAGCGTTAGGACGTCAGCCAGTAAACGCGGGCCCCTGCTCTCTCGGCCAGATGAGCACGTAAACCAGCAATGTTCGGGTGTATCTTTGAAAACCTCGCTTCCATATGTTGCGCATCGTCTACAATGAATACGCGGTGAAAACTGAGCGCCTGTAGGTCTCCAACACGAATCCACCAGCTAGGATCAAGATCATGGTGCTGCATCAGCCACTTGGCTTGTTCATCGGTTGTCGCGATTACAGCACGTTCACCAGCTGCGCGAGCGGCCTTGAGAATCGAAATAGCAGTAGACGTTACACATGTACGCGGCATCATCGGAATATCAATGAACGTCGCACCGATTCCAGCCAACTTTGTCCGAGTCTCCAGAACTTCGGTGATAACGCTCACCACATCGGCACACTCTCTCGCAAAATCCTGATCGTCAATTACGGCAGCTTCATGCTGGGCCCCGCTGAATTGTGCTAACCGGCTCAACAATTGAGTGTGTGTTAATTTTTCCATGCTGATTCTGCCTCGCGGACAATAAAAAAGCCCACCAGCTGCAAACTAGTAGGCTTTGAATATGGCTATGGGATGGCCTTGTAAGAGGATGCCACTTAACGCGAGTGGCCCCGGCACTATTTTATCCGTGTCTATCGAGGGATTAGGCTTACCCCGTTTACGCGCATCGGACGGCCCGGCTTAAGATGGAATCGCCTGGGAAAACTCGCGGAAAATGGAATTAAACCGCGCCATCGTTTCAAACTTTACATAACCGGCTGGGCTCTGGCTGTGCTTGACGGCCCCAACCAACTGATGAATGGTGCAGAACCCATGCGGTTATGTGCTCCGTAACGTGGAGCGGACGGCCTTCTTTTAAGCCTCACGGGGCATTCTTTAACCGGGAGTGAGCTTAACCGGTTTCACTGCCGTGACAGGGAGGGCTACTTGTCGTTCACCTTCTCCAGAACACACCTCTCATACTGACAAGGGGCGACCCGTTCTGAATCGAATTATTGTTGTGACACCAGGGCGCTACCCCTGCTTACTTCCGGCCGCTCGGTTTACTGTATTGGCGGTATGGTGGCCGCCCAGCCGATTTCCGGTCTTCCTCCCGCCTGCGGTGCAGTACGCTTGTACACATCACAACGGTAAGAGCACTACCTTTGACCACCTTACGACGCGTGGGCCGTTACGCGGGCTCTGCGACCTAACTACCTCGCCACCAGCGGCGGTAACACAGCTGCTGTCCATATATCCGGTGTAATGCTCTTGCCTGTTGTGTGCTGGTCTCTCCCAGCCGTCACGGCATCTGCCTTCCGTCCTCGGCACACATTGCCGGTTTAGGTGCTTGGACGTTTCGCCAATCAGGTTACTTTGTCGTCTCCGTCTCCGGGCGTAGTGTTAGTTTGTGGTGGCCGGTCCTATCTCAATTCCGGCGCTTTCGATGCGCTTCTCAGTCCAGCGGCTTTACCCGTTCCTTAGCTCCACGCATTCACCACAATCAAAAAGAGCGATCCCCTCAGCTATGCGGCTTGGCTGGGAACCGTAATTCCGCCGCCTGTAGGTACAGTTTTTCACGCCCGCGCTCTTTGATTGTGGCGCTGTTTTTCCAGCTGTCAGCGCCTAAACTACGGGTGGCGCGTCCCCTACTCGATTACGCTCAAGTCGCCCAGCGGCCGTCTACTTCCGGCTGTCACTGCCGTCGAGAGTGCTGGCATCTCACCGTTTTTACAGTTGACGTCTGGCGGTCTTTCCCTGCGGTCACTACTACCCTGGTGCAAAACAACCTGCTTAACGCAACAACTCCACGTTATGAAAAAGACTATACCAAAGGGCCAAAATAAACAACACGATTTGTAGTTTTTGATTCAAATAAATTAATTAAAACTACAATTTGTGACGAGCAGTCCAGAATCATTAGCCATTTCTAGTGTGAAAATTACCATCTGTGACGCGTCACAGCTATTTGCCGTTGAGTAGTAACTTATTTCGGCCGGTTGTCTGCCAGCATTGAGAATCACCGGCGCACACGCACCCAGAAAGATCGCCGGGAGCGCAGTCACCGCACCTTTCGCAATGTTGGGCCTGGATTTTCGCCATTTGCCGCTTTAGCCTGGCGTGGTCCTCCCTGATTAACAGCGCTATGTATTCGTTGAGGTCATAAGGTGATCGAAACAAACGACGCCCAGCGGCGCTATCCTGCAACATGGCCAGCTCTTGAGGCTCCAGCTTTACCCTAAGTTCGGTTAACCCACGTTTCTTATCTCGCTGGCGCTGGGCGCGCTTCCGTTCGGCGTCAGGTGTTTTCATCATTTAACCTGCTGTTGAGTGAACAGCGCCCGGAAAGTCGAGCGTATATCCCCCGAAATCCGCCTCTAGTTTCGATGCTGCGCGGCAAAATTCACCGCCGTTTTGTTCCTGCTCACTTTCTATCTCATGCGTGCGGGTGGCATCGATAACCCCGATGGACGGATCGCCTATGGTGAAAAACTCCAGCCGTTTGGACGGGCAGCGGTTTAGCACCTCCTGCAATTCTTCCAGCCATTTCTTTTCTGCTTTGGTTAGCTTTGCCATCTACTTACCCCCTTGTTAGCCTGGCGTCTGGCATGACGTATCATCGACCGACGGTGGATTATTTTTGCTGTGTAGCTCAAATATCCGACGCTGTGGGCTGCCTTCGCGTTACGCCACATATAACTTGCTGCCATGCTGATAAGAAATCCCGCGATGGTTAGGCCAGTTGCCAGGCAGACAGTGAAGCCGACAATCGCGATGATGTAGCTGATGATGGATACAATCATTCTACTCATCCCCCTCGACCTTGAAGCCCTGGCGCCGCAGATAAATGGCGCTTTGTGTTATCCCGTCGTTAAGCCCTTCCGTGTATTCGGTATCGTTATCACCATCACCGCATAATTGAGGCAACCGCACCGGCGTAGTCAGCTTGGCCTCTGCCGCTTCCAGTTCGCCTATGCGCACTTTTTGAGCCTCATATATAGTGGCCATCGCTTCCATACCGCTTTTAAGGGCTTCAATGATCTCTTTCGCTTCGGCGTATGCCTCTAAAATAACGTCAAATAGATTGCCGTCATTCAGCACTTTAGCCAATTCAGGCTTATAGGCAACGTGATCAGCAGCGGGGTCCTGCACGTTATAGACGTAGCAATCAAACGCCCCCATTAAGCGAGCATAACCGCCGTGGCCATCAACCAAAACTTGCCAGGCGCACAACAGAAACATCTTTTCTTCGCGAGATAACTCCGTATTGGCCAGCTCCTCAGCAATAGGGCCAACGGTGTTACGACACCAACGATCCTCTACGCGTTCGGCTGCATGGTAGAGTTTCCATAGCTGGGCTAACTCATCATCACCAGGGCGAGCCTGCTTCATTACGTGTACTGTATGCGTTGTCATGGTTTAGCCGCTCCACCAGCAGCAACGGCGCGAATAACACCGATCGTCGTTTTAACATCGCATAAAGCCCGGTGGGCGGTCCCTTCTATTTTTACCCCTTGCTGTTCCGCCGCATAGCTCAGACGCTGCCAGCGGTAACTATTGCGCTCGGCGTTCCAGTCCCCCCAAAACTCAGCGTAGGCCAGCATCGCGCATTGCACATCACTTAGTGCAGACGCAAGATCATCAACTCCATTGACACTAACAGGGCTTTTATCGAATGTCTGTTTGATAAGCCGCGCATCAAAAGCTGAATTCCACATAACAACTGTATTACCCGTCATCACCTCTGTTACAGCATAATGAATATCCGCCCATGTAGGCGCAGTGGCGACCATCTCGTTTGTGATGCCATGAATGTTAGCGGCATCTTCCGGGATCGGCTTTTGGGGTTTAACGAGCGTATCAAGCAAGACACGGCCACTGGCCGTCACTATGCTTATCTCTACGATCTCATCATCGTTGCCAAGGCCCGTTGTCTCCGTATCAACAACAATGCAATCATCAGACAACCAACGCTGAAATAGCGTCACTATCAGTTGTTGCCTTACTTGAGAATTATTCATGATCTCCTCCTACCATTATCTTTTCAGCCTTTAGCACCATGCGGCCACCACCATCAATGTCCCAGCCAATTTCCCCGCCCTCATCAATGACCATCTGCCAAACCATTTGCGCGGCTTCATTGGTAACATCACGCCCCCGATCGTTTCCTACGCGCTGGCGCTGTCCCGGACCAATATCACGCATTTTTGCCAGTTGAATTGTTTTAGTCAGCGGGGAATAACCCAACTGTAATTTCGCAGTATTATTGGTCATTGTAGTGGGCTCGCTTTCCCATACTTCACCGCATCACCAGCTGACATACCAATGTTTAACCAGTAGCTCAGCGCCAATAAAATATCGTCACGACTTTTACAGTTACAGGCGTTAACAAACTCCTGGACAGTCTTAACTGCCAACGCTTGCATTTCTTCCTCTGTTAAGCGCGGAGGAATGCTATTTTTACCCATGTTCTTTCCCTTCCCTGCGTTCTGTTCCCAGTGAGTAGCGAGCGTCAACCGGGTCAACGTCGTCTGAATCGCCGTCATCATCAGTACCGATATAATCACAACTGACGCTACTGGCCATCGCAATACAGCAGATGTTACAGCAGCGATACCCCATGATTTCGCCATCAAATTTATAGCGTGCTGACCGGTGTTCTTCGCCTTTAACTATGGGGCCAGCGCAAATATGACAGGTATAGTCACCACGGCTAATAACAATATTATTAGATAACTCACAGTCGCCAGGCGTGCCAAAATCGCCCTGAAATAGATCGAACTCTAACGCGTCTGATGATTGCTCATTGCTTAACTTATTGGTCATGCTGAGGCTCCCGTGGTGAATGATGCAGCATTGGCATGAACAGAAAAAAGCAGGTGATCTAGCTTGGAGCTGCGGCTCGACAGGCTGGGGTGCTTAATCTGATTGGCTTTGATGAAATAGACGGATTTGCCGCGCCGGTACTTCTCCAGTTCGCCGTTCTCGGTCATACGGCTTAGTTGGCACGCGACGGAATCGGATCGCACTTCCGGTTTAATCTGGCGGTAACCCTCCAGTATCTGGCGATGAGTGATCTCGCCATTGCCGATGGTCTGGCGGATGTAATCGCGGATAGTTAGTTGATTCATGACGTGAATGTTCCCCGCTCAATGCTAACGACAATATATTCACTCATTATCACTATCCTTTGGACATTCATTTAAAATGGCGGAAACACCAATGGCGCGAGCTGGCAATAAATCCACAGCTGGCGATCCACACTGATTCCCCCAACAGTCGAAACCATGCGAGGATTGACGGGCAAAAAGCTCAATACGCGGTATGTCGCCCAGTAGTTGAACCAATTTTTCTCTGACATGATCCGGTTTGCGGGAATGTTCCGTGTGACGTGGCGCAGTGAACGACTGGACAATCCCGGCGTTAAGGCGATCGGGTAATTTACCTTTAACCGCAAAAAGACAGTCCTCGCTATTGGCTCTGGTCATGTGTCCCATCCCAAGAGCAAGTTTATCGGTCTGCCGTAGGTAGCTCTTATTCCACGTAAAGCCCTTCATAGTCATCAGTTTGAATCCCCAGGCATCAACCACTTTTAGGGCCTCTAGCGGCTGGGTAGGCACCCACCACATAGCCAATAAGCAACTTTCGGCAGCAAGCTCCCACACAGGGAGGCGGCAAATATCCATAACAGTCATCGTTGGGTACTTAAACCCAGCCCCTCGGTCTCCAGACTTGGCCTTATCTCGATAGCTCCACGGCGGGTCGACATAAATCAACGTGTATTTTTTATTCACATCGCCACCTCAATAATTTTCACAGGTATGCCGATATGCTCATCAAGCCATACTTGGTGTTTGCCCTTCATAAACATGGTGTGGCCGATCCGTCGTTCTAGTTCGATATAACGCTGGTACAGCTCTGGGTTTTGTTCAGCGCCGTGGCGCAGATCATTACGGCTTCCCATGATGCAGAACACGCACGATAGGCGCTCATTCTGCTGATAAGCCCAGAAAGGCTTTTGCCCCGAGTTGGCGATCATCTGGAACACATCGACGGTGGAAAAATTGAATATTGGCAACCAGTCCCAGACAGCGCGGCCTTTGACTGTTTGCCCTGGCTTGGCCTTGAGTGCTGTGCGGCGTGAACGTGCAGCAGACTCAGCAGCGCGCAGCCCCATACAATTCACAGCGATGCCACCGCCACGCTTTGCCATATCCCGGCGTATGAACTTCTCAATCGGGCCGCGCTTGAGATCACTTGTGCATTGCCGGTGTTGGGCGCTAGGCCACATGCCACGCCGTTCGACCATCCCCAGAAAAGTTTTACCGGCCTGCACAACATTTAGCGGGTGGGTAATTGTCGCGTTGATGTGGTCAATCACCCCTGGCCATTCAACGTCACCAAGGCTTGCGTGTACTACAACGATTTGATCGCTAGGGATGTGCTGGCACATCAGCGCATACATGGCTTGCGAGTCCTTACCACCAGAGTGAGATACATAGAAAATTGCGCCAGCTTCGATCAGTTGAATAATTTCCTGTTGGAATGCAGGTTTATTGTTATTAGCTTCCGTCACAGTGCCTCCTCAATGAGACGGGCATTCTTTCCCGTGTTTCCGTAGTAGTCGCCGGAATCCCACTTAATGATCGCTTTAAGGTTGTTTCTGAGCGCGGCTGGAATACGCTTGCGGGTGTAACGCATTTGACGACGCTTTTCGACGTAACAATTACGCACTCTCATTAGCAGCCCCTCTCGCATTTCGTACATGTGCCGCCGTTATAGGGTCCGGCGTAATACTCGCTTTCGCTAATGAATCGGCCACAATCGGGACACTGATGACGCGGGGAAATATTGCGTTCTCGGGTGGGTTTGCGAAGGGTGATATTTTTGCCCTCCAGCGCCGTGGCTAACTTCACGTCCTGACTATCAACGGCGTGTTTTATGTGTGCATCTGCATAATCTTTAGGCCACGGAATATCGCTCTCTCGCATGGCGTTTTGTTGCAGCGCTTCAATTTTGGTAAAGGTCTGGGCTTTACGGAGATCGGTCACATATCCCGCGCCAGACTTCCCCCACCATAACAGGTCATTTCCCGAGTAATTACGGGAGTCTTGAAGGTAATACAGTTCGTTGTTTTCCATTGTCGAGGTCTCAACTGTTTGTATGATATATTTATATCAATATATATTTATATCTTTACTGCTAGCGCAATATCCCCAGGTAGTTGGCTACGTGTTGTCGTGCCTTTGCCAATTTCCGTTTGTACGTCCGTAAAGAGAGTCCGAGAGCGTGGGCCTTATCCAGTTGTGTCGGGGCTCCGTCGAGGCTCTTAGGGGCCCACGCTCCGTACTCAACCCGTAAAATTAATGCGGCGACCTTATCAACAGCGGTTAATGACATAACCGCCGCCTCTACGCCCGTTTCTATGTCGTCTCGGGGTTCTCCTCCACCACCGGAAAACTGACAACGTGTCACCATCATCATTTCCAGCATCGAAGAGAAGCCACTACGCGAATTGCACCCAGTAACGATCCAGCGCGCCCAAAGCTCTAACCGGCGCTCCAGGGTCATCCCTCTTATTTGGTGCATATCAAACCCCTCGGTTACGGCCTCACTTAAAGTCTTTCGGCATATCGCCGGTACTGAGATCGAAACCAATGGTGGCTTTTATCGAGTCGCTAAGCCGCTCCCATGCCATTGCACACAACAATTCATCAGGACCGTAAACAGCAACAAAGCGAGGACCATTACTGGCAACGGGATGACGAACGGCAACACCAACGGGGAGGCCATCAGGGGCTACACCACGGTGATGTGTGCTGCAAATACCGTAACCGCGAAAATGGCAATTCCGATCAGTGCTGCCGTAATCCGGGTCGTGATGAAACTCCGTCCATGCGGCCGGGTTGTCTATTTCTCGGCCGTCGATGATGCAAGGGATACAACCAATGTCCCGAACACAGGCATCGATATAGAGCTTTTCATTTTTTGTGGGCTTACGGCCGTTCATATCCGGCCCTCTTTCATGTACCGGCTAAATTCACCAATAAGCACTTTGTAAGCGTCACGGGCGCGCGGATTCGTCGCCAACTCAGCACGGGAGGTGATGCCGCACAACTGGCGCAAACCATCAGCCGCAGATTCTTTATCTGAGACTGGCCAGCGTAATTTGCTTTCAAGAAACTTGAAAAATTTAGGGTTCTGACAGAATCGGACAGCGCCAAGGACATATGGATCAGCCACGTTCGCGCCCTCCCCGTTGTTGGCGCTGGTAGCACTCGGAAAAAGCCTCAAGCGGCGACATGTACACGCGGCGCTTTTCGAGTGTGGCCATTTTGTTGGGGGCCAGCGCAACATAGAGAAAATCGTTGGTGATTGGGATTTCGCCACTACCGAGCATCCGGGGAAGAATCCCAGGTAACAGGCAGAAAACAGAGCGGTACTGAGCCAAATAGTTGTATTCAGAAACGGTATCAACGCCGGTCACTATTGTGACGGTGTAACTGTAATTTCTACCCAGCAACACGCTATTTAAATTGCGGTGCTTTTTGTCGGCGTCACAAATATCGGAGCCGTTATCAATATGTCTTACCGAATATCCACCGGTCAGATCCTTAACTAAAGCATCAACGACCGCCTGTTGCTGCACGCGAGAAGTGCCGAGCAAAACGAGAATCATCATTGTGTAAGACTCCCCAACGCTGCATTTCTGGCCTCAGCAATCGCCCGGTGAATCAATTGCAGATCACCGGAGTCTTTCCCATCCTTAGCCAGCAACGCCACTGCGGAACGGACCTCACGGACAGTTACATGTGTGTATGCCCAGCGAGCGGTAATTTTTTCTCCGTAAAGGTTGCAACGCTCAGGAGGTAAATTCAGCTCTTTAAAAAGATCTTTCAGGCGGGAAATATCACGAACAAAAACCGAGCCAGTTAACCGACGAGTAACAGGCTCTTTGTCCTGGGATGCCTCTATTTTTTTTGCGACAAATGCTTGTAACAACTCACGAAAATCTATCTGATTATTAGAGCATTCAATTAGCCGCTGTTGGCTAGCTGGCGTGGGATAACGAGCGGCACGATACCAAGCACCCAAAGAAGATACCGAGAAGTTAAATTTAGCCGCACATGCCCGCTGTCCACCGTGCTGTGTTACCCAATCCTGTAGCGTCACGTTGCACCCTTTAAAAACTACAATTCGGGATCATAATTAACCACGATAAGGGATTTATCAAGATAAAAAACGACTTTTTGTAGTCATCACGCGAAATGCCTACAAAATGTGTTACGCTGACTACAATTTGAAGCGGAACTCTACTGAAATGAACGACGAAAAAATTACGATGGCCATCCAGGTAGGAAACCGGATCAGGCAAAAACGGCATGAGGCTAAATTGTCAGTCCAGGACCTTGAGGACCGTACTGGCATCCCTCGAAGCACAATCCAGAACTATGAGGCGGGTATACGACTAGCCCCGCTAAAAAGTATGAAAATACTGGGGGCAGCGCTGAAAGTGTCTCCGGCATGGTTAGCCACACTCAGTGATATGGAAGGGGAAAGCGACTCTCTCGCGTTTTCGCCGCTTCCGCGTATCGGATCACCCGAACCCCTCACCTCAGTTGCGTTTAACACGTCTTTAATAGAGGCAAAACGACTGAGGGTGAGCGATCTGGTAACAATGAAAATTGAAGATGATTTGTTAGCGCCAGACCTGCCAAAAGGGGCCGAAGTTCTGATAGATACCTCTACCAAATCCATAGAAAAGACTGATATTTATGCTATTAAAGATGATTCAGGTCGAATAATGTGCTTATGGGGTCGAAAAGAGATCGGTAAAAATGAGTGCCTTATCTACGCTACAAATGACACTCATTTCCCGCCAATTCGGATTACTGAATCAGAAAAGGTCGAGATTGTAGGTCGAGTTGTCACGATCGTTATGTGGCGTTAACAGGAAGCACGCGCGCCGTGCTTTTTGTTGCTTAAAATAACCACACGGCGGGTCAAAAACTACATATTGAGAAGCGCTATATGAAACAGGAACAATACCCCGCGTACACCATGCTAACCAATTCAGCTCTCTCCAACGCCCTAGCCCTTGAGTGCATGATCGAAGCGTATATAGACGAACAAGAAACGGGCCTTCTGGAATCAGCGTTCTGTATTGCCAGTGAACAGGTAGCGATTATCCGCAGCATTCGGGACATATCAGAGCCAGACCTGATACCGGAAATTATAAAACTGTCGGCCCGCTCGATTGGAGTGTCGCTCATGGTCTCCTCACTATCAGAATCCATCGAGAACGACGAAAAAACAGAATCAAGCGGAGAGCTACCAGAAGCAATTTTGACAATGATTAAAGGCTGCATTTTATCTATAAAAACAATGCGTTGCAATATATAGAATAAGTTACACTTGCGGGCTAAGGCCCGCCTTCAAAAAGATATAAATATATATTTATATCATTCGGTATTGCCTCCCATCATCTCCTATTGTATGCTCCCCTTGTGATATAAATATATATTTATATCAAACATCATAGAAACGGAGTCTCGACAAATGACCATTTCAATAGCCTTTGCATCCGGTAAAGGTGGAGTAACAAAATCAACGCTGGCCCGCGCCGTGGCCGTCTCATATGCAAAAGCTGACTGGAAAGTCATGGTTGGTGATCTGGATATCGGCCAGGCCACTTTTGCTAACTGGATGCGCCGCAGAATGAGCGCTCAGCTTGAGCCGGTGTTTGATGTACTGTCACTGGGAACGGTAACGCAACTGAAAAAGCACCAGGACAGCGAACAATATGATCTGGTAGTCGTCGACTGTGCCGCGTTTGCGTCAAAGTCCACCATTGAGATCGCCAATCAATGCGACCTTACCGTTATCCCAACGTCGTTTAGCCTTGATGACCTTGAATCTACCGTAAATACAGCTAACAGTCTGGTCCGCGCTGGCGTTCCTACCGAGAAGTTAGCGATCGCCTTTAGTGGCGTATCAGAGAACGAATCAGATTACGAGGGCGCGCGCGCCTACCTGGGAAAAACCCCCTATATCGTTATTGATGGATTTATCCCCCGTAAACCAGCCCTCAGTAAGGCGCAGGACACGGGAAGGAGCATTGTTGAATGTCAGTATGCCGCACCTCGCCAACGCGCCGAGTACGTAATTCAGGGCATTATTGACCGTGTAGAAGCATTAACCGCGTAAGGAGTAAACCGAATGGCCGCGCCAAAAACCAAGCCACCAGCACGCAAAGTAACCAATAAAGGGGAGCCGCCAAAGCTGGAAGATACAGCGGCGGGAATTGAAACAACGGCCAAAGCAGGGCGGGAGTCCGATGGAGGAAAACAGCTACTTTTACGGCTCGATCCAGAGACCCACCGCGAGTTTAAAACTTATGCGTCATCGAACGATATCAAAATGAAAGAGCTGTTTGAGAAGATGTTCGCATTCTACAAAGCCAATCACGGCTAATTACAGTGAGGTGGCCACCGTTGGAGCGGTGACCACCTCGACACAACAAAGGGGTGTTTGTTATGTCTGAACAGCAATATATCAAGTTATACCGTACACGTCTAAAAGACCTCAGCCGCCTGCCCGCAGGGCGTCTAATGGCCCTGCTTTCTACTCGTCCTGAGTGGGTACGAAATGCTGTTATCAAAAGCCTGATGCGCGCCAGCGCTTAATGAGAGGGAACATCGATGACTAATGACCAAATTCAATTTCAACACATGCTGGAACAGTACCCAAGCCTTGCCGTGTACTGGGATTTTGAAGCGCGAGAAGTGAAAGTTAAAACGCCGGACGATCTCCCTTTGAGTAGTGGAGAAAAAATCCTTATGAGGTTCTTCCTGTCCGTGTGGTTTGGGCGGAACGTGGATTTTGACATAACCCGCGCAGCCGGTGTTTTAAGCACAGAAAACAAACGGATTATCACTCAGTGGTTCTTAGACCCGTTCTGGCCATAAACGGAGGTGCATCATGAAATTAGATAATTTAGATAACTGCCCGCAATGTGGCGAGGACATGTGCGAAGGTGATCGCCTTTGTCGAAGCTGCCAACAACAGGAAAACATAGATAACATGACTGAGGCGGACTACCTCTCTGCCGCCGTTAGCTCTCGGACGTTCTGTGACTATAGCGCCCTTGAGCGATCAAACCCACCTGGCGTGGCTTCTGCAACCTATCAGCTTGTTGACATATTATGGAAACCGGATGAGCCATATAGCGTCATAATGTTTCGAGGACCAGGACCAGGAGATTACAAAGAAACGCCATTCAAGACATTACAGTTTGCCGGTTGGGAAGGCACATTAGTAGCTAAACACGTAAACGATTGGTTTATATCCCAAGCCTCAAAAGAATAATTATTCTTGCGCTGTAGATAACGGAATTGACGTGAGCCAATGGGACCCAACCAACTACGAATTAGCCGCCAGTGGGCTTTTAGCGGACCTTATGAGGCATACGCGCGCGGAGCTGTCTTTTGATTCGTTCATGCGGCCGGTGATTAAAGTTCTGCCAGTTGGCGCGCTTTACCTGTCGACAACCAACGATGATGCGATGAGAGGTTTAGTTTCACGGGTAGTCAGTACTGAAACGCTTATGGGGATGATGAGTGAGGGATTAGCAAGGCTGGATAGAGAGAGAAAATCATTAAAATAAAGTCCTTGTGACGCGTCACACAGACAATAAGGGCCGCTCTTTGCGGCCCATTTTTTATCAATTCATTTCACGAAGCGCCGTAGAAAAATCAGCCTCATCGAGATAAACAGTGAAGGAATCGCAAAAGTAGTAAGGGCCGCTGATTACCATACGGTTTTCATCCATATATACGGATGCACCTTCCTGGTTCTCTTTAAGCCAGGTTAACGCGGTCTCAGCGTCAGAGCGGCGGTTTGATGAGTCGTAAGCGTCGTCGATACGCATTACAGAAGAACAATGAATAATGCCTTTAGCCTCAGCAAGGATAGATGCAATTTTTTTGAAAGCGTTACGGCGAATGGTTACATAGCTCATTGATTTATCTCCTCATATAGCCTTGACGATGCGTCCGGCCGATGAATAGATAATAGGACTTTTAGTCCTATCGCGCAAGTTATTTTTTGATATATTTATATAAATATATATTCATATCAGACAAAAAAGGCCCGCGTTATGCGGGCCCTTGATTATCAGTGTGCTTTTCCGGCTTCGCTCAGCGCCACAACCTGGCAGATCCCCGCCCAGGTCTTATATTTTTTCTCAACCTCTTTCAGACTATTGAACATCGTAACGCCGGGACCATTGTAAGCACGGCGCGCCGCGTTATCACAGAACATTTCCCACTGGTCCCAGTCTGCATGGTAACGCAGAGTCATCTTGTTTCCACGGGCTTCCAGGTAGTAAGTGCCATCGTTCTGGAGAGTGATCGCTGGGGCGGCTTTCTTAGTCATATTGTTTATCTCTTCAAATAGCCTTGACGGTGCGTCCGGCCGATGAATAGATAATAGGACTTTTAGTCCTAACGTGCAACTTATTTTTGATATAAATATATATTTATATCTTAACGATATCGAAAGCGGTGTTATCGGGGATCATGCCCAGCCCTGCCGCATACACCAGCAGACACCAGCCGCCGTAAGTCGGAGCCGGTGCGCCCGCTTTCCATTTACGTATGTTCCGTGGGTCAACGCCTACATACTGGCCAGCCTGAGACTCAGTGAACCCCGCCAGCTGTAGGACTAAACGCACATCATCAGGGGAAGGGCGTACCCAGCCTTTAGAGAACGGGCACAAGGTAGCCGGATTTAACCCTTGCTCGATGGCGCGCGCCTGAGCGTTCATGATATCAGCCGTAGTCATAATGGTTCCTTTAGCAAAAAGGCCCCCGAAGGGGCCTATTTTTATAAATGAGTATCCAAACCTGTCAGTTCGGTAAAGGTGGACTGTAATTCATCGCAATAGACATTTTCCACCGTGTCCACCAGCTGGGCATTCATCCCACGAATTTTCCACGCCTTGATACTGTAAGTATCTGCCGGGGTTAGCTCGATCCAGAGGCGGGAGATCCCATTTTTCACATAGTGGGCTTTCTTAGGTAAATCCAGCTGTAAACCGGAGGTTAGGGCCATATAGTTTTTAGCGCCGGTCATAGCTGTGAAGCGACGGCCGCCAAGCTGGGCGAGGATGGTGTTTGCGATTTCGATTGAGGTCATGGTTTCTATCTCTTCATGTGGCCTTGACACTATGTCCGGCCGATGAGTAGATAATAGGACTTTTAGTCCTATAATGCAAGCTATTTATGATATAAAGATATATTTATATCCATTTCCAGCGCTTCGGCATGAGCGGCATCAAGAGCGCGGCGACGTTGGGTATCGTTATCTAATTGAGTGAAATAAGGATAAGACGCGAGAGCAAGCCAGGCGCGGGCGGAGAGCTTGGACGTGGGCCGCGTCCGGTGTGGCGCCAACAATGTATTTTGCGGCAATAAATTTAAACCTGTTTTTCTCTGCCGCGCCGCCAGGGACTAACGCCTCAATCGATGCGAACTCTTTATCAAGCTCCGTATTCATTTCCAGAGCTTCGGCGTGGCACGCCTCTAAAACGCCATCGATGTTATGCTTGTTCATCAGGCTGATTCCAAAGATTACGCGGGCGTCGTGAATCGCGCGTTGTTCTGGCGTGATTTTGGCCCACTCAATGGCGGCGTTCATGTCCAGCGCTTCGGTATAGTCTGCATCAGCAATAGCGGCGATAACCTGAGAGATAACACGCGCCCCGTTAACACGCATCCAGATCGGATAACCTGTTTCCACATGAATACGGGATGTTTTAACTTCAACCTCCATCCGGGAAGTGAACAGGCGATACTCTTTACCGGTTTCTAACTTAATTGATTTGATCATCTTGTCTATCTCCTCATGTGGCCCTGACATTGTGTCCGGCCGATGAATAGATAATAGGACTTTTAGTCCTAACAAGCAAGCTGTTTTTGATATAAATATATATTTATATCTTCATGTATTCGGGTTGACTTAGCTATAGTTATTGATGTGACACATCTTTAGAGATAACATCGGGTGAAAACCCCTTATTGATGTGTCACATGAATAACCAAACCTCAAAGCGCCTCTCTGGGGTGCAAAAAGATATTCTGTTTGTCCTGTATGGTCTGACTGAGCGAAAAAGCCTAGCGGGCCCGCTTCCCGGAATGCAACTGCTACAAATCCTCAACCGTGGGCGGCTCAACCCCGTAGCCGATACCAATTTTCGGCGCTCCTGCCATACGCTGGCGCAAAATGGCTTACTCAACAAGTACCGCGATCGCCAGTCCTTAAAACTCGCTTTCGACCTGACGAGCACAGGCAAAGAAAACGCACGGAATATTTATCAGCACCGTATTTCAAAGATGGAATAACAATAGCCCACCAGCGGCGGGCTCACTAATTCTCAGGAACGGCGGGCCAACTCGTGGCGGGCGGCATCAGCCAAGAAACCACTACGGGAGGCGTAGATCCCACCGGACTTTTCAACAATCGAATCAATCCGCGCTAACAGGCCACCAGATAACGTGATCTGGACCCGTTTAGCTTTGCTGTCAAACTTCGTCATGTCGATGGATACGCCAGCCCAGATACCGCCCTGACAGTCCTCATCATTGAGATAATTTTCCATCGGCGCACCTTCTGGGATCTCGCAACCTTCATCAGCACTAAACTCAAAGTGAGCATTTAACGCGCTGTGGGCATCGGCTAACGCCTCTTCGAACGATTCCCCCGCAAAAATACAACCCGGCACGCCTGGGAAAAATCCGCTATAGCCGGGACCCATTTCTGTTTTGTGGATGTATGCTGGATAAAACATAATGTCTCTCTCACTATGGCGAGGATGGCCAGCGGCCACCTCCGGTTATTTTTTGAGCCCTGCCGTTTTTAAAATTGAATTAAGTGTGCCTTTGCTTAATTCTGATTTGGGGTGAGGCACTGTTACCACGTTGGGGGACTCGGGGTGTCTGAACTGGTGATGACTACCATTTACCCGTTTCAGTTCCCATCCCTGAGCCTCAAGCATCTTAATTAGATCCGCACTCCTCAATGTTCCGTCCCCGACCGCCTATTGATGTGTATATTATACACATTAATACTTCACTGTCAAAGGTGGTGTGTATGCTATGTGTATTGAATGGATGATTTAGCAAAAAACAACTCTATTTAACATAATGGATCTTATCGGCACCACGCCGGGAGTACTCAGTACAATATTGTGGCCAACTGGTCAAAAGAGAAAGTTTTCACCTCTAAAAAGCACCTCTTTTTATGTTGCCAATTTGTTAACATAAGATGTTTTTTACTTTCACCCTATTTTTAGCCTCTAGGGCTGGTTTTAAGCAGTTTTCCTCTATTCGAGGGTGATGGGTTGTCATTTTCATTTGATACCCACCAGCTGGCGAAAACAGGCGAGATTTTCAATCATCGCAACCGATCTAGCCCTTCATCCTGTAAGACGGGTTT
>NZ_JVEL01000439.1:0-3573 GCF_001076875.1 Serratia sp. 506_PEND | reverse complement strand
TATTTCGTTTTGAGGTCATCCCAGATACATCCGCAGACGGCGGTAGTACCGCCGCCTGATTTGCATCCCTGGATAAACTCGCGTTCATTTTTGTCGCCACAGCCGCTCAGGGTTGCGGCAGACAACAGCAGGGTGAAGAGCAGCAGAGGGCCTGCGACAGGTTTCACGATTTGACTCCTTTGGGTCTGGATGGATGTTCAGGGTGTTGTTCCCTGAAGGTGTGAATGACATCACTGATAAAGCGAAAGTGGGGTAGTGCGCTGATAAATCCCTCTTCAGTAATGAGCGAGCTGATTTCGCTCCGGCGACGGAAGGTTTGCTCTGAGAGTGAAGCAGAGATAATGTCTTCCAGCCGGAACACCCGGAGGCTCCCCCGGCAGCAGACGACCAGATACCAGTGCTGATGCCGGTAAATCAGGCGGTAAGGTTCCTGCTCA
Source organism: Serratia sp. 506_PEND (assembly GCF_001076875.1). Taxonomy (NCBI): domain Bacteria; kingdom Pseudomonadati; phylum Pseudomonadota; class Gammaproteobacteria; order Enterobacterales; family Yersiniaceae; genus Serratia; species Serratia sp. 506_PEND. The sequence continues at coordinate 3,136 of NZ_JVEL01000439.1, read as the reverse complement.
TCGTGACGGACACCGCCGACCAGCAGACTGACCACCCGGTGATGGCAAATGGCTTCGGCCAGACGATGAAAACTGTCAGCCTGTGTCCATGCTGACGGTAAGTCGTGCCAGATAAAGCAGGGTGAGGTGCCCGTTTCATTCATCAGAAGGTGCATCAGTTGCCGGTTCTGCGACGGGATAATGCGTGCGATACCGGTACTGCGGGCAAAGGAAACGGCCCCCGGAGAGTGATCGCGCGTGGCGCTCTCACTGAGCCGATACGTGCCGTTCTCCCCGATAATGTCGAGGTGGACCAGCCGCTGATGTAAGTCACGACGCAGGGTGCGTATCGATACACCAAACTCACCGGACAGTGTCTGAAGGGTCAGCGTTTCTCCGGCCATTAACCGGCTGATAATGACCGACAATCTGACGGCCAGCCGGTCGTAGCGGGCCTCTTCATCGGGTCGTTGCATGGACGCTCCGTGTGCGATAAATAGGTTGATATTTCATGCGGTTATTATGCGGGAGGGGAGGGACACGTTATGTCCATCCCCCGTAATGGCGGAAAAGAAAAAGTAAAATTCATCTTTCATTAAACAGGAGAATTAACAAAGGGTTAGTGCCAGGTAGCTGAAATGACGACAGCATGCTGACACGCCCTGTCATCAGTCGTGCCGTAGCGAGTACGGTCAGCGGCTCAGGCTTTGTGCAGGATGGGCTGACCCTTATTAACGTTACGGTGCACTGAAGATATGCTCACATTGCGTGCAGCTGTATTCATCAAAGACGGTTCCGTCCAGTTGTTCTCCGGCCAGAGAGCCTGCCACCGCGCCCGCACAGGCGCCGGACAGAAAACCAATGAGCCCTCCGGCTATCGTACCGACCACGGGGATGACTGAACCAATCAGCGCACCGGCGGAGGCTCCTTCAAGCCCGGCAAGGCCTCCGGCTGTTGCGCCAATGACCCCTCCCGTCTTTTTACCCACATGGCGCAGTCGTATATTTTGCGAACCGCAATTCGGACAATCCATTTCTTTTTCCCTTATTACTGGCAATGAAGCCTCCTGAATAAACAGGCGGGCCGTGTATAAAAACGGCCCTGATACCGGAACAGGGAATGTGGCGATGGCAGCGCCGGAACGGGGGAAGCATGCACTCGGGTATTTTGCAGGGCAGTACACCGGGGAGAGGGAACAAGGGTAGCGGCAGGGCACCAGAACCCCGTTTGTTCTTATCAGACACATTAACCTCCATGAGTAAATAACAAAACGGCAGCGATAGTGGCTGCCGTTCTCATGGAGGTAATATAGGTCTGAGATTTTTTTGAATGCAGGTCTGGTTGCGTTTTTGATGCCGGGTTCATTCCCCGGCCTCATCACAACGGTATTATTCCCCGGAAAAGGTTTTCAGGTAGTGGGCGTTAATCAATTTTTCGAGCATATCACTGATGCGAATATCGTGATGGGCGGCCAGTAAATCCAGCCGCATTTTGGTTTCATTCTTCAGATAGGTGTTAAGGGCTTTTTTATCGGTACGTGACTGACGCAGTTTTTGCTGGTTCCAGGCTTTATTCAGATTCAGCAGAAATAGCCGTCTGGTATCCGGTGTATCATCCCATAAATCAATTGCACCACGCAGAGCAAGGCAGCGTTCAGAATGACTCAGTGGCGTAAACCAGGTGCTCAATCCCGGTGATGACAGACTGAATGAGAACCCACCATTGGGCGTGTTCTTTTCTTCCTGTAGCGATTTAAGGCTATTCCACGCCCACAGTACCGCTTCTTCCTCATCAGGTAACCATTTTAGCGGGGCGGGTTTGCTGTAAATATTTTTCCACTGGTCTTTGAGCCTGTCCATTACCTGATTCTTAAGCCGATTCACCGGCGGGGTCGGAATAAATATCAAGTCAAAGAAATTGAAGATAAGTTGCATTCGTTCCTGATGACTTGTCGGCGATTTATTTAGCTGAAGGAACTGATACCAGTTCTGACCGAAAGGAGCATCTCTTGATCGAGAAATACCAAGCTGATAGTCACTCGCTTCACAGAGATAACCCCACATCCAGAATGCGGCCCGTTCGTCGCATTCAAGCCAGTCAAAACGGTCAGCCGGTAAGATATTCTCGTCGCAGGCGGTATGCATTTCTTCCAGGAGTCTGTCTTGCTGTTCTTTATCAGGATAGTACTGATTGAGGAGATGATTAACTGCCTGATGGCAGCTGCCTGCATCCTGACGATTAACGCCTTCTGTTCTGATGTTTTTATTTATGCCTAACCAGTCAAGATAAAAACTGCAGATTCGGATGTCGCGGGTCTTTATCGGTGTTTGTTTGTGGTTGCGATCGTAAATAACCATATATTCATCCTAAATATAAACTACGATGTCGTGGTGTTTGTAGCTATACAGTAGCATGATGGTGGTTTTATCGTCACTAAAAAATACATCTGGTAGTCATCGTGAAGTTAGGTGATGGTTTTATGTGGGTTTTTATGTCGTATTATCATTGTTATGCAGTGGCTGTTTTCACTGTTTTTTCTTTGTTGTACGCTCTATTTACGGTATTGGTGACTGCATCCTGGCTTGTAAAGCACCACTTTAACCTCTTTTTCGTTCTTCTGTACGCCCTCGTTTTCACCTCATCATTGTGCCTGGTTCGCCTCAGGATACATTTTCTGACGCAGGTATGGTCACCTGTGAATATTTTCATTTCGTTGCTCAGAAGCAGGTGGGAGGGCTTCTGTGGGTAGTGATGATTCAGAGGTTAATCTGGCTGGGGTTATTTGAGATGATGAAATGTCTTTTCTTCTGTTATTGAAAAAGATAATTCCAGAGTGAGTGTTTGTGGTTCTTATTGCATGTAACGACTGTCTGGTACTGTTGATTGGGGTGTTTGCATTGTGCTGAATGTGTTGGATTGGTATTAATATAATAAAGAAGGGGTGATTACTGAAACTATAATGAGTGGTGATTGCTAAAGGGTAGATTGTTATCAGTAAGACTACTGTTTACCACAGTAGTGATTGGTGCCGGTAAGAGAGTTATGGCTACAGAAATGAATAAGACAAATAACTTATGGTGGCTTGATTACTACCCTGGTGGACAGTTATTAGAAACAGGGTAACTATTGGGTAGGGGTATTGGTGGGTTAAGATTA
>NZ_JVEL01000438.1:0-1589 GCF_001076875.1 Serratia sp. 506_PEND | reverse complement strand
CGTAAACCCGCCAGGGGCGCGCTTACGCCAAAATAGAGGAACCTCATAATGGAAAATAAAGAGAAGCTGCTCGCCAAAATTAAAAAACTCATGAATTTGGCGCGTAAAAATACCAATCCGCATGAGGCAGCGCTGGCGCTTGAGCGTGCACAGAAGCTGATGCGTGAGCATCGGTTGACTGAAACCGATGTGGCATTAACAGAAATCAGTGAGGCCAGCAGCGCCAGTGCGCCTTCTGATGCCGTCAAAATCCCCGTGTATATGTCCCATCTCATTGGAATGATCCGTCGTGCTTTTGGCGTTCAGAGCTATTTGTCATGGCGCAAAACTAAGCGTTCGGTAGTGTTTTATGGCCCTGATGAACGCCCGCAGATTGCAGCCTACGCCTTTGATGTGCTGACGCGTCAGATGGTGGCGGCGCGTCGTGAGTTCAGTGCCGGCCAACGCAATAGCATCAAGCGTGCTACCAAAATTGGACGGGCCGATGCGTTCTGCGAGGCATGGGTTAACGGCGCATACCAGGTGATTAAAGAATTTGCTGTTACGCCTACTGAGAAGGGATTGATGGAGGTCTACTTCCAGAAAATCAGTAAGGGCTTTACTTCTGTAACACCTCGGGATGCCAAAAAGGTACGCGGTGATGATGRTGCACGCGGTGCCGGGTTCCGTGCTGGGCAAAATGCCAGGCTGAATCACGGTGTGGATGGTGCTGAACAGCTTCGGCTTGGTGGTGCGGCATGAAAAATACACTCGCTGATTTGGTTAATCACCAGTTCATGATGCTGGAGAGTCTGTCCAGCCCAGAACTGAAAGGTGAAGCGCTACAGGAAGAAATCGCCCGCGCCAAGGCCATGTCTGAGGTTGCTGGGACGGTGATCCAAACGTACCGCGTAGCGCTCGACGCGCAAAGAGCAGTGTATGACGGTTATGCGGGTCGGGTGCCTAAAGTGTTGGGGATAGAAGAATGAGCCAAAAATATACTGACGCGCAAAATTTATTTCTGGAAGTTCATTGCAAAGGGAAAACGTTTCGCGAAATTACCGATTTGTTCAACTACGAATTTGGGACAAATAAAAGACAAGGCACGATGAGAGAAGTGTTACGTCAGCGTGGGTTAGATCGGTATGTTGCAAAACAATTTCATTATAGCGAACAGCAATTAACTTACCTTTTTGCCAATAGAGCGGTTGGATGGAAAAAATTGACGCAGATGTTTAATGAGCGGTTTGGTGATAAAAAAACCGTAGACGCCATCAAGAAAACAATGGCTGGCAGAGGATGGAATCAAAAATGCAGACATGGAACGGGTAAAGGGCTGAAATATATCTACGCCAACGGTAAGCGAATGCGCCTCGACGTTTACGTGTGGGAGTGTGTCAACGGGCCGCTTCCCACCGGTTATGGCGTTATTCATTTGGATAACGATGTGCAAAATAACCAGATTGGTAATCTCCGGCTCGCACCGTTGCACATTAAATCGATATTCATAAGAGCCGGAGGTGGGGATGCGCCGAAAGCGCTGGCACCGGCGTTGTATGCCAGGATCATGCTGAAAAATCACATTAATCAACTTGAGTCTCAGCGCACCA
>NZ_JVEL01000437.1:0-13339 GCF_001076875.1 Serratia sp. 506_PEND | reverse complement strand
AAGGCTGAGGTAATAGCCATTATACGATGCCCGCTTTGGTCCGCCATCGAGGTCTCGAACCCCGTACCTACAACTTAATGGTCGTTGCTCTTCCTGCTGAGCTAATGGCGGTTTGGTGGCCCTTGCTGGGCTTGAACCAGCGACCGAGCGATTATGAGTCGCGCGCTCTAACCAACTGAGCTAAAGGGCCGAGGCGCGAATACTAAAGCAGTCAGGATAACCACACAATACCCATTGATATTTCTTTACAATCTGTACCTGCAACCAGACTTACCTCAAACACCCGATCTTTGAACATCCGGTATATATCCACAAATACTTACATGCATGAATTCATGACCACAAACTGTATTAGCGCTTTTAATGAGCAGTACACTCCCCAGCACCAAAGTCACAACTATTAACGCCACCCGCCAGCCTTTCGACATATCCCCCCCACAATTCATATGAAGGTCAGTTTGACGTGTAAAAATCAAACAACAGGTTAACAACCCATAAAAAAACCCGCTCAATGGCGGGTTTGTATAATCTTGGCAACATATCAAAATTAGGCTTAAATATAGCGTAAAGTGTCGGGTTTTGCAATATCACTCCTCTGAGTCGACAATAACAACTTTTCCTTTCACCGCCACTAAAGCCTCTTCGTCCAAACTCGTAGCTATCGATTTTAAGGCCCGCCAAGGAGCGGCATAAGATTGATACCAAGTATCACGGTTAATCGCCAATAAGTTCGCCAGTGCCGTCGCGGCATACTCTCGGTATTCCTCATTCTTGTTTTTCGCTGCAACGTCTTGTACCGCCAACCAAACCAAAGAGATCAGCCGTAACTTCACCCGTTTCTGTAGTTTAACGCCCGCTAACTCTTTATCGTAGGACTCCCATACATGCTGGCAAATAAGTGTCTGAAGTTTAAAATCCAGGTTATGACCATAACAATAACGTACCCATGCCTGTTCATGTGCAGACAGTAAATTTACAGCCCTGCGCCAAGGTGCTGCAGCAAATTCGTACTCATTGATCGGTGGTAATGGCCTGCGCCTGCTGCGAGTTTCCAGCACATACAAAGCTGAGTTTTCTGCTTTAATCTGCCGAACACCTCCCCGACCATCATCCAGTGCAACGACGTGTACAGGTTTTCGTGGGTTTCGTTCTTTATCTGCCGGTGGATGCTCAGCAAATGCCTCTAGCTGCCCTTTCGTTCCGCCTGATAAATCCACCAGCGCAGCACGTAAATTAATACGGATATATTCAAGCTGCTGTGCGTTCATGCCAAAAACTCCCCGCGTAATTCGGAATCAATTTGCGCTAATAGACTTTCTTCTGTTCCGTAAATGCCTTCCCACATTTTCTGCCCAGCGTGAATAGCGACGCCATAGCCACCAGTCCGGTGGTGCGGGGGACATAATGGGATAGCCCGCTTGTGTGAAGATCGCTGTCCTACCCCACACCCTTTTCGCAAATGATGTATTTCTGCCGGTGAAGCCCCATATCCGAGATTTCGACAAACGACACAGCCAAGTTCAGCCACACGCTGGAGATGTTCGCGATCTTCCTTTTTCATGCGAACTCCAGCAACTGCATTGCGACGTTTTCTGCTTCTCTTTGTGTATTAAATTTCCGAAATAAAATGAAATTCCACAGCACATTGAACACTGCTTTATAAAGGCTCTGAAATGTATCCTCATCCATTTTTGCAAATGAAATTGATTGAGGGATGCGCTGGCGTAGCCCATTTGGGAGCACTACTTCATAGAAATACCCTGCTTCGACGGTTGCCCAGGCCCGATATGGCTCAAATGATTTGAGTAGCGCGATTTCTTGGGTGCGAAGCTGGCCGACCTTAAGCAGGTATTCATCGGCAACGGCACTGATAACTTCACCATGCTGCTGACCTGACATTTCAACGAGGTACCCGACAAAGCCGTCGATAAGCTGGCGTTCGGGGAGCGTCAATGCGCCACCGGTTGGTGTCCAGTAGTCGAAGCCAAATTGCAGAAGTTTGAAAAAACGCTTGTGGTATTGATAGTTACGGACACGGCGAAAATCAGCCTGTATCCATTCACCGAGTTTCACACGTTGCAAGAAATCGCTGGCCTCGATCGTCGCCGGGGTCAGGATTGTCGGTGCGGATTTCACTAACTGTATTAACTGCGCCATCTGGTCTCCCTGATGGCGCGATAGGCGTTAGTTGTTCAAGCTAACACCAACATTATAGCGGCTCATGTACAACGTAACCAGCCCGCTCTAGCAACTCGCGAAGTACATCGAGTGAGGCGATCAAATGATCGTCCGGAATAGTAACAATTGAAATTATGTCTCCGCTTTTAACTTCGATAACCGCACGGCCATTCAATGGGAGCAATTCAAGAAGCTGTTTGTTTGAAATCATATTTCACCTCAATAAGTTAGAATGTTTGTCGAGGCGAAACACCATGGAATTCAGGATTCACATGTTTCAGTAAAGCCGCTGGATTGGCTTTGTCTAATAGGCTGCATAGATCAATACTGACACTTCGATCGTTCAAACCGATCGATAGCACATAGTAACTATGGTTTATTGTTATACTCGTCTGATTATTAACAAAAAACCCGCAAATCTGCGGGTTTTACCATAAAATTCATTCGGTGGATGAAGAGCTCCAACCCATCAATCAGAAATCACTTTCAACATTAGCCAGGCGAACAGCAACACACCGCCGCAGAACGTCACCAACGCAAGGACAATCGCCAAAGTAAACCAATCCATTAGCCCCTCTCCCTTACTGCCGGCTTAACCGCTCCTGTTCTCTCGATCTTCCTGATAACGTTCTGCAACATGGTTTTGGCGTATAACGCAGGGGCTAATGCCTTAGGTGCTGTGCCTCCGCCGGCCCTCAAAAATGCAGACCTCGTGAAACTTGGTGCCAACCTCAAGTTATCAATGTCGTTATTTTCAACATCATCATCCAAATGTACAACGGTATACCCCAGGGGGATTGGTCCATTTATGCACTCCCACACGTAATTATCTAATGGCAGCCTTCGACCTTTTATTTCTATCTTCCTATCTTGCCGAATTGAGCGGTTACAATGCCTTCCCCAACCGTTAGTTCGCATAGTTACTCGAATAGCACCCTCGGTTTTATTCTCGCCAAACATTCTATTGAACGATTGGGTTAATTCAACATAGGGGAGTTCTCGATTGGTATACAGGAATGATAATTGCGCCTCCGTGTACTGACGCTCTAGCCTTATCGTTTTACCAAGACGCATAGAGACTATTTTATTTCTAACCGATAATTTTGTGTGGCTGCAATTAAACCTATAGTTAAGTGCTTCAGTTAATTCCTGATATGAAAGACCTCTGCAATTTTCTTTCAACCATAAAACCTGCATATCGGTGAATTTTCTCATTCTTCGATCCCCAATACTTTCGGCACCCGCCCAGCGTAGCCGTCATAAACAGCTTTCTGAGCATCCAACGCGACACGGTAGGTCTGGATCATCGTGCCAGCCACTTCCGATACAGCCTTGGCACGAGTTATTTCTTCCGCCAGCTCTTCCCCTTTCAGTGACAGATCGCCAAGTCTTTCAAGCATCATGAACTGGTGATTAACCAGGTCAGCGAGTGAGTTTTTCACGATTTCACCTCAACTTCTGTCGTTATGGCCTGAACGACTGGCCTGCCAACAATCCGTATATCCGATTGCCCTTGGAATAGCCTACCCAAGCGACCGACGGCTTGGTCCAATGCCTGCTTGTATACTTGGTCAATTTTGCAATCTGGCCCCCATGAACCGAGGTTTGTCAGTTCAAGAGTGAGTGTGACCTTTGCGCCGGTTCTAGATCTGACGATTGGCTTAGCCATGCTGGGCCTCCTGCGCCAACTTACGCACTCTGATTAATTCTGGATTCTTCAACTTACAAAGCTGAATCGTCGCTTCGTCTATCGTTTTGAACGAATACGCTTCTGTGATCTCTCGCGTCCAGTATTTGACTTTGTGCTCGCCCAGATCGCGCTCAAAATACAGGCGGCCAACACCAACCCATTTCGGCTTCCCATTCATCATCACGATGCCGCGATCGTCTGTCAGAATATCGTCCCCCTCGAACGTCATGAGGACAAACGGCCCCTCTGGCTTCAGAGTGCTTGGGCGATTGTTGTCTTCGGAACTAATCACGCTCCACCTCCACACGTTGAAACCCTCCCGCGCACGCTTCTCAACGCCTGGTCAAACATTTTGTGCATGTGGCAATATTTCAGTTCTGCCGGCGAGTGCGGTGGCCGCGCAGCCCCGGGTCGCTTACCGCGAGTTTTGATGGCGGCTGATGCGCTTTCTGAGTACTTAAAAAAACGCGCGTCGACACTCACCAGTTTGAATTTTTTTTCACGGCCCTCGATGGATACCTGCAGTGATGCATACGGCGATTTTTGCATGCGGATTAACCGACGGCGGAGACTGTCGAACGTCGGCTCGCAGCCAGGGTGGTGTTTTGTAATCAGGCTCATAATTTTACGAGCGGTAAGTTTTTTGCCGATAATTAGATCGACAAAATCATGGATTGCAATTCTCTTGGTCATTGGGTTTGCTCCGGTTTTTAGATGGTTGTTCATTGTGTTACCCCAGATTCTTTTTGCGCTTGTACTCCGCGTAGGCAAGTTCTGCCGGTGTGGGGCCGGGTGGTGCTTTTGGTGCTGCAAGTTGGCGGCGGATCGGCGGAGGCGGCAAGCCGCTTTCTGCCCGTTTTTCCCAGTAGGCCAGTTCCTTTCCTGCCAGATCCCGCAATTCCTTTTCGGTAAGCTTGAAATCAATCCCCTTTCGTTTCAGTACGATGCAAATTTGGTACAATACCGGATGTTTCCATGGGAAAGCCTCCGTGCTGCTGTACCGGTAGAACTCGTTACGCCAGCGCTTGTTTTCTGCGAGAACGTCGTCGACTGTCAGGCCAAGTACGCCACCGGTGCATTCAGCTACCAGCACCATGAATTCAGCAAAGTCCGGTGGCCAGTGGTTGCCAGCCTTCCACCGCTCTGTAATGGCACCGCAAACTCTCGTGAGGTGTTCACTCGTCATCGAGTTGACCTGTGCCTCCCACAGCTCCGAGGGTCGATTGCCATTCTTCACATTCCAGCNACATCTTGAACATCACCCCCCATAGAACCCAGACTGGCGGCTCCTGGCTGCTTCTGCTCCCATTCGGTGAATTGCTCGTAGTACGAGCGCTGATCGTTCTGATTTGGTCGAAATTCCGCATGATTTTCTCCTGTTGAAACTTTCGCTTTTGGCCCCCGGTCTTGTTCTCGGGAGAGCCAGCCAGTTATGAATCTTTTGATCCCCCGCTTGGTTTTGCGTTTACTGGGCTCGCTGAGTAGCCACCCCCGCTGGTTGCGCAGCTCCTGCCCCACATCGACCGATGGGTACAGCTCCCCGTATTCGACCAGCATCGGTTCGGTAACAGGGAATTCAGTCCCGTCGTTCAACGGCAACGTGATAAACACAGGGTCACTGGTCTGGAGCTGTGATTTTTCAGCTCCAGACAAGAGGTGTTTATCTTTTAGTTCTTTATCTGTATCTGTATCTATATTCGTTGAACGGTCGTTGCCATCTCGTTCAACGCCCGTTGAACGGTCGTTGGATTGACTTTGATTTCCTTTGTTTTTTTTCGCCAATCGTTTCTGCGCAGATATTTTTCCTGCTTCACTGCGCTGCGATTGAGCACCTTTAACAGAGAGCAAATCACGCTCAATCCGCTGGTGAACCCATGCGTTTCCATCGTCGATAAAAAACTCGTTCAACGACCGTTCAACATCCGTCCAACGGTCGTTGGAAAGCCGCGCTATTCCCGCCAGCCTGTTTTTTGGCAATGGCTTACCGGTCTGCCAGTAATTGAATATCAGCAGCAAGTACGCGCCGTGTTCCTCCGTTGAAAGATGCATGGTGTCTGCCAGGTAATCGGCAACATAAAACTGCATGTACGGAAGTGCCGCCATTAGCTGTTCCTGGTGTTTCGTGTGTCTGTGATTGATTTGGCTATGTCATTGACCCTGATGGGCACAAGCGCTGCATATTCAGGGTTAAGCTCACACAGCACCGCCTTACGGCCATGTGCCGCCGCGACGCCAGCCGTTGTGCCGCTACCACCAAACGGGTCGAGAACAGCGCCACCGACAGGACTACCGGCCAGAATGCACGGCTCGATCAACGCTGGCGGAAATGTGGCGAAATGCGCGCCTTTGAATGGCCTCGTTGGAACTGACCACACTGTTCGCCGGTTTCTCTGCTCCACCAGGCCAGAAACTGCCGCTGAGAATGACGCGTTATTGCGGTTACCGAAGGCATTGGCGTTACTCTTTGGCGTCACGCCTTTACCGCGCGGGTGTGAATTGCCAGTGACCGGCTCTTTGATGGCTTCATGGTCAAAGTAATATTTGGGCTGCTTACTAAGCAGAAAAATGTACTCGTGCGCCTTTGTGCAGCGGTCGCGCACGCTTTCAGGCATCGGGTTTGTTTTATGCCAGACAATATCCTGCCGCAGATACCAGCCATCGTCTTGAAGGGCGAAAGCGAGACGCCACGGCATACCGAGCATATCCTTCCGTTTTGCCCCATCCGGCACACCAGCCGCGCGGCGCTCATTACGGTTTGTCCGGCCATCTGTATAGCCATTATTTCCACTGAATCTGGCCGCGTAGCTGTCACCCATGTTGATCCACAGCGTGCCATCATCGCGCAGCACGCGACGAACCTCGCGGAATACATCAACCAGGCGCTTGATAAATTCCGCCGGCGTCGGCTCTAAACCGATCTGCCCCTCAACGCCATAGTCACGTAACGCGTAATATGGCGGGCTCGTAACACAGGTGTGGAAAGCCTTATCCGGCATTTTCTGTATGAGATCCACACAGTCACCGACATAGCAGCGGAAGAATTTATCCCAGGACATAATCAGCGGCGCCCCATTCGGCGCCCTGGTACATGCGGGCGATCCGGTTTGCCCTTCACCCGCTTTAGCGGCTTTGCGTACGTCTTTGCGACAGCTAGACTGCTGGCGATCGTCGCGTTTGGACGGGTTAGGTAATGATTGGCACCCTGCACAGCGGCGGAACGCGCCACATCAGCAGGGTGTCCATCACGTACCAATTGATCGCGGATTTGCGTTTCAACTTGTTCTCTTGAAAAGTTAGCCATTGGTTTATGCTCCGGTTAGTGCAGTGCTGAATAGGCGCGGCGTAGTTCGTACAAACTGCGTTCGGCTTCATCGCACTCTCTTTCAAAATCTGCCGGTGACGCGTGCAGCAACGCCGCCGCTATCGCCTCTTGATGTTCTTTCAGCGCACGAATTGCCAGATATTCAATGCTATTACCGGCAACCAGTCGGGCGCGCAGCTCCGCTGGCAGCGCAGCAAGAATCGCGGGCTGCAACTGCTGAATTTTCTGCTGCGCAGAAGCACTATCGCCATCAAGCCAGCGAAAAAGCTGCTGTTTGTTGTTGTGCCATGCAGCATCATCAACGCTGCCGTCAGAGCGTTCGATTTGTACCAGGTGTGGCTCTTGCATCTGCAGATCGAAATAAGCGCGGGTAATCTCCACAGCGACCGTGCGCTGAGTTGTTTCAGTAGCCCATCCGCGCAGTGCTTCGCGCATCTGCCCATGTTTGATTTTCATACATCAATCCTTAAGCAGCCTCGGTGCTACCATCATTCTCTTGAGGTAGTCCGTCAGTAGGGTTCGGGTAAGCTTTTGGGTTTAAGTGATGGGGTGTAACAGTCCAATCTGTAGCTTTTGCCCATTGGATTGCAGTCTCACCAGTCAAAATATATTTTCCATTGGCTACCAAACTCACCCAGCCCTGAGTTGTGCCCACAAGGGCCGCAAATTTGTGCTGGGGGATCCGGTTTTGTTTCAAGTAGATTTTTAAGTCCATAAGAATACCTTGTGGTCACAGTTAACATTCGCAATTATCATTGCTAATAAAAAAGAAAAGATCAACCGCATTTATCAAAAATTAGTGATACCAATAGAATTGAGGTATGAGCAAAAGACCCCCACTTAGTCCTGAAGATCTCCTAGCAGCCCAGCGGTTGAAGGACATCTGGAACGAGAAGAAAACAGCGCTGCGGCTAACGCAGGATATTGCCGCAGACATGATGGGTTTCAGTACCCAGGCATCGGTGAGTCACTACATAAACGGTAGAGCGCCACTGAACACGGACGCCGTAATCAAGTTTGCTGAATTATTACGCGTAAAACCTGAAGACATACGACCAGAACTAAAAAATTCAATGGATTACGTTCGTGTTTCTGGTAGCTACGACGAAGAGTTTGACGGAAAAGGATGGCGACTAATCAATGACAAAGAGGCAGAGCTATTAAACCTGTTCGAGATCTTGCCCGAAGTTGAACAGAGTAAACTCATCGAAAATCTCCGTGGTATGAATCAGCTTTACAATGAGGCGTTTGAGAAAATTTTAGCCTCTAAAAACCGCATTAAATAATCAACCAAACCTCCCCCAGTCCCGAATATTGAGGTGCTACATGTCTGTAGCGCCCTTTTCCTACGCTTAAAATCCACTTTCTTTTTCGTTTTTAAACAATGAGATAATCATTATCAGCATTTTTTAATGCATTTGATCTTTACATTTAAATTAGCATTGCTATTATTTGCACATCGAAAGCTACGGCGCGATAGGCAAAAGTTCTGACACCGGGAAAGACCGGAGGGCAGCCGGGAAGACGGCGAGCATAACCAATGACCAACCACGCAGCAGAGGATTACACGATGGCAAACGTAGACGCAGCACTGCAGATCGCACAATTCAAAAAATTAGCGGCGGCTATCGTCGTAAACGTAAAAACGCGCGTTACCAACGAAATGTCAGTAGATGAAATCATGCATACCATTCACGAAGAAATCCTGAGTTTCTTCGTGAAACAACAACAGATGGCGATTGAATACGTGACTTTCAATGAAGACCAACGCGCCAACTTTGCCGAGCTAATGTACTCCCTGCTTGAGCCGTTGGCGGGAGCATTTAAAGGGATGGAAAACCCCAAATACGCCGCCTATGTATCCGCCACGGGGAAAACTGGAGCTCGTAATTTCATGGTAAATGCATAAGCACAGGACTGTTTAAAGGAGCATAACCAATGATCAGCACAGCAATTCCACACAGCGGTAAGGCCACCAGCTTCCGCAATAAGCGCACCGGCGCGGCCTGGGTGGCACATTACGATATCCACCGCCAAGTCTATCGCTTCGAACCTGCCGGTAATCTTCGTGCGATTAAGTCGCCGTTTGAAACTCGCAGTATTCCGGCATACTTCGAGCCCGCCGGAACCCACTGAAAATGCAACACCAGGGAACGGTCGTATATTCCCGCCCGTAGAGGTAGGTAATACGACGCTGGAAACGTAACCGGCAACCTAATTAATTTCTATTCGGCTTATTAATTAAGCCACGGATCCCCATTACCTAAAATCGGAGTATGACCAATGAGCAAGACCGTTATTTTCAAATTGGAACAAATCAGCAATAACGTCGCAAAAGTATTTTCGAATGGCGAAACCGCCGGTTATATCGCACTGCCTGAAAATGAACATCAAAACCCACGGCCATTGGCTATTACTCATAACGGCAAAGATATTGGGTATCGCCATTGCGAGTTGTGTGCGATAGAAGCCGTCATCCGTCGCTTTGAACGCATCAAACCCGTACTGGAAATTAACCTCATTACGCAAGAAGAGGCAGCCCGTACTGTAAGCATCAACGTTATCGCCATCCACTGATTGCCGCGTGTAGTCTTCCCCGCCGTCGCTGGCGGGGCTTTTTAAGTTATTGAAATGTGTCAAGCGTTTCCCTTCCGGGGCGTCAACTCGCAGGGCGCATTTCAATATCAACCTGATACTCAATGGAGAGTATATTTATGGCTATCGACATTACCGTGAAAGTAGAAAGCATTGGCTCAATTGTAAAAACCGGCTTTCGCTCTGATTTGGAAGTGGAGCTTTACTGCGCTGAATTAACCGAAGCGATCGATGCGAAAACTATTATCGGTGAATACGATAAAGAAGAATTGCTTGAAGCTATTGGTGAAGATTATGTCCAGAAGTGGTTAGAGGAACAAGGATTCACGGTTTCTTACGGTGATGACCTATGACACCGAAAGTATTCTCGCCTGTCGCGGCACGCAATGCTCAAAAGGAATATTGCAACAATAAACACGTTCCACATTTCGCGCCAAATGATGGGATCTGTTTTCGCTGCAAAAAAGATATTTACCAGCAACACGGATTGCGTGGGTATGAAACTGGTATTTCGCTGGACGAAGCAAAAAACACCCATGTTATTTACTGCCCACACTGCAACCGTAGTTACTGCGATTAGAAAGTAAAAAGGCCCGCACAAGGCGGGCCAGTCTACCGGCTTTACGTCCCGGCGACGGGTTACCGGGGAACCACCCCCAGCAACCGGAGCATAACCAATGACCAACCGAGGCAGATCACTGATCGGCTGGCATTGTACCTAAACCTAGGAGAACTACACAATGCAAAATGTTGCAGCCTATCTTTACAGGGCAAAACAGAAGTCTGGGAAAAACCATCTTTTTACGTACTTTGAGGCGAAGTCTGACGATCACGCGGAGACTAAACGTGATTTTCTCTTCATGGAAGCTGGCCATTCAAAAGCCGACTACTTCGCGCCGGTACGCATCGATTTTCCAGTCGTCGACGAACTGCCCGTCGAGGGCGAATTCAGCGAAACATTCTGGCTTACCTGGGCGCTGGAAAGCGACGCCAGCAAAACCTGTGTGCCGCGCGACACGCTCGATCCGTCCGTGGCATTCCCGAAACTGTATCCCTACATGACAAAACCTGCAGGTGGTGCAGGCGCAGCAGAAAACGGCAGGAGCACCGAAAAACCGCAGGTGGTGCAGGAGCAGCAAAAACCTGCAGGTGAATACTTCGCGTCTAACCTCGACAAGCACACGGTGATCGCCGCGGCGTGGCTTTACGGCAATAACTGCCTGAAGCTGAACGACGAGCAATTGGCCGCGGCCAAAGCTCTGGTGATGGACGATGCGCAGCGCTACCCGCAAAACGTCATTCTGGCGCTGACCAGCCTTAAACAGTTCGCACACACCTACCCGGAAATGCCGATCACTGCGATCTCGGGCATGAAAGCCATCTGGCCACCGTTCGGCAAGGTGCCGGAGCTGGGCAAACTGTGCCAATTCGCCACCGAATACCTCGACGCTACGGTAGAACAGCGCGCGGGCGTTATCACGAAGTGGCAAACCTCAGCGGCCGGCGGCGCCAAACCAGCCGAAACCGCGCCTGAGGGGCCATTGCGCACCGAATCCGGCGCAATCCTCACAAACGGCGCCGAACCGGCAACCGGCACGCCGATCGACTCTCTGCAGATGCTGGAAACCGTAATCGGCTGCGCGCTGTATCCGTCTGATTTCGACATTTCAAACCCGCCGGGCGCCATCATCCGCGCGGTCACCGAGATGAAAAAACGCAACGATGCGGCGCTGAAAGCGTGGAATGAGCAGCTCAGCGCCACGCCTGGCGTTTTGCAGTTCTCCCGACAGGCGATTGTTGCACTAATCCGCGGGGCCGAAGAAAACCTGCACGTTACCCCCGGTGCGCTGCGCAGCTACATCAACGCCAATCTGATCGAAGTCGACGGTAAACCTGCGCAACAAAACGCGGAAAGCGTGCAACAAACTGGCGCCGAAGCGCAACAAACGGCCTCAAATCCGGGTGAAAAAGATGACGTGGTCGCCGAGTTCGAGACCGAGCGCCGCGCATGGCTTCGGGCTGAAATACGTGCGGCGCTGGCCGGAACGACTGGTGTTATGGATGAACGCGACGTTGCAGAATTGATTACTGCCATCGGAGACGTTTCGCACGGCTCCATCGCTCGACTGCTGGCCAAGGAGATCGAACCGTGCGATCCATTCAACCAGCTGGTTGCCGATGATGTTCATCACCTCACCTTCGACATTCTGGAGGAATGGCAGGATAAGAAGGATCCGCGCGTTGCCTACATCGATTCCCGCGTTGAGTTTTATCTGCAGGAAGCGCGTCGGGAATCAGAGCGAAAATGTCGGGAAATGGCCGCAGCCACCGACGGAGCCGGCAGCGGCGCGCGTCAGCAGGAAAACCCAGCGCCCGAGCGGGTTGACGCCTCAAATGAGGGCGTAAAAACGGAAGTCGCGCGGCAGCAACCCGGCGAACTCCGCAGCATCGGTGGCGGGCACTTTAGCTATGACCCGGCCGAAATGTTCGCCGCATCACCACTGGCCAAGGTCGACGCCGCGGGCGCCACAACCGGCGACGATGTTCGCGAATTCCTGGATTCGTCAACGGAAACGGCCGATGTGTCAGGCGAAACGGCGGAGTTGTCAGGTGAGAACGTAAATACCGCGGCGCCAGCCGAAGTACAGAACGAGCCTGCCGCGGCAGTCGTCAACGCACCGCGCCGGGAAGAACCGGCAGCCCCTGCATACTTCGAGCCCGGCCGTTATCTGGATATTCCGAACGAGGTCTATCACAGCGCCAACGGCATCAGCAGCACGATGGCAAAGGACGCGCGGATCAGCCTGATGTATTACCACGGCCGCCACGTTATCAAAACCATACAGCGCGAGCGCACCGATGCGCTGACGTTCGGCTCGTTGGTTCACGCGCTGGCGCTAGAACCTGAAAAGCTGGACGAGGAATTCAGCGTTGAGCCTGTGATCCCCGAGGGGGCATTCACAGATACAGCATCGATGCGCGCATTTATCGAACAGCACAACGCCACCCTGCCGAAACAGACCGACGCCGAAACGCTGCGCGCCGTGATCGAGAAGCATAACGCCACCCTGCAAGCGCCGTATGCGCTGGGCGGCAACGCTGACGAAATCGGCCAGTTCTACATGCTGCTGCCGCCGGAATTTCAGAGCATCCCAGAGGACGCAAAAATCACCCCCACGGCGATGAAAGCCTGCATCAAAGAGTACAACGCCACCCTGCCGGCGCCGTTGAAAACCACCGGCGGCCGCGACGCACTGCTGGAACAGTTGGCGACCATCGATCCGGAGTTTGTCGAGAAAGAGCGCGCGATTCCGGCGCCGTTGCCGGTCAGCGGCAGCAAAGAGGATATGGCCGCGCGTATCAAAACGATTTTGCCAACTGCGGTATTCGCCGACGAAGTGATCAGCGCCTGGAAAAATGGGAACGACCAGCGCCAGCCGATCACGCAGGCGCAGATGAAACACGCCAAGGCAATTCAGCGCGCCCTGTTCACCCACCCATCGGTCGGGCAGTTGCTGCAGAACCCACAACGCGCGGTCGAGGTCAGCTATTTC
>NZ_JVEL01000436.1:0-6605 GCF_001076875.1 Serratia sp. 506_PEND | reverse complement strand
AACGCCTGCGTTTTGGACCGCCAACGGCGGCCCGCCGCGAACACCTCCCGCCTTACGCTACCGAGGTTCCCCTTTTTCTCGGTTCTCCTCGAACCGCCTCTCTGATTTTCTCGCCCTTTCATGACTTCTGACGTGTAGTTCGCCGCAGTTTTCAGCAAAGTGAACACGGCTTGAGCGGACGAACAAAAACACAGAAATTATTCTTGACCGGATCGGCCCCACTCCCTATAGTAGCGCCCCGTTGCAGCGATGATTTCGCAACAAAAAAATATGGTGAGGTGTCCGAGTGGCTGAAGGAGCACGCCTGGAAAGTGTGTATACGCGAAAGTGTATCGAGGGTTCGAATCCCTCCCTCACCGCCATATTCTAACGAGAAAGCCTGAGCGAAAGTTCAGGCTTTTTTGTATGCATAGCGCACCGACCGGGAGGGTGAGAAACCTCGACAGGGTTCGACAAAACGCCTGCGATTTGGACCGCCAACGGCGGCCCGCAGGGTGAGCGCAGCGAATCTATCCCTCCCTCACCGCCATACAAAAAAGCCCGAACGCAAATTCAGGCTTTTTTATCCCCACTGCCCAACCGTTCAGTGGTGCGTGCATCTCACCGACGCTGGCTGCGCCAGCGCGCGGCGCCAGTCGCCCGGCGTTTGGCCGAACTGGCGTTTGAAGCTGCGGTTGAACGACTGCTGTGAGTCGAAGCCGAGCGAGATCGCCACGCTCACGATAGGCTCGCCGCTGTTGGCCAGGCGCTCCGCCGACACTTTCAGTTTTTGCATGCGGATATACTCCCCCAGCGCGTAGCCGGTCTGGCGTTTGAACATGCGCTGCAGATGCCATTTGGAATAGCCCGCGCGGTCCGCCACGGTGTTGATATCCAGTTTCTCTTCCAGATTGTTGTCGATCCACGCCTTCAAATCGGTAATAAAGCCCGTAGTGTTCATGCAGATGCTCCCATCATTCGGCAGGGTCACCCTCTGCCCGATGCACATACGTTGCAACAGTTTCGCTTTAAATGCAATTTTTATTATTGCATTTATCGGAAAGCCGCCACTATACTCCACCCAATTAATGTAACCGATATTGATACATTAATGTGACACCAATATGTTTCAAAACCTAACGTTGCGCCATGACAAAGCGCGGCGCCCCTTCCGCCGAACGCCGGCATGAAGGGAAAAGCCCGGAAAACAGGGCTGGGTATGGGGCCAGACAGCGCTTACTTATCGGAATAAAAATAATGCCAAATCAACCAAACTCATCGTTCAACGCCGGCGGCCGCACGCGCGCCGTCGCTCTGGGCCAGCGGCTCTCCGGGGTGGCGCTGTTGGCCGCCCTGCTCGCCGGGTGTGACAACAGCGTCGCGCACAATGCCCCGCCGCCACCGCCGGTGGTCAGCGCCGCCAGCGTGGTGGTCAAGCCGATCAGCCAGTGGGATGCGTTCAATGGCCGGGTCGAGGCGGTGCAGAGCGTGCAACTGCGCCCACGGGTCTCTGGTTACATCGAGCGGGTCAACTACACCGAAGGCGACGAGGTGAAGAAAGGCCAGGTGCTGTTCACCATCGACGATCGCACCTACCGCGCCGCGCGTGAACAGGCACAGGCAGAGCTGGTGCGGGCGCGCAATCAGGCCGCTCTGGCGCGCAGCGAATCCTCGCGCACCGAGAAACTGATCGGCACTCAGGCCATCTCGCAAGAGGTGTGGGAACAGCGCCGTTCGTCCGCCGCGCAGGCGCAAAGCAACGTGCTGGCGGCGCAGGCCCAGCTCGATATGGCGCAGCTTAATCTCGACTTTACCCGCGTCACCGCCCCGATCGACGGGCGCGCCAGCCGCGCGATGATCACCGCCGGCAACCTGGTCACCGCCGGCGACAGCGCCAGCGTGCTGACGACGCTGGTGTCGCTCGACAAGGTCTACGTCTATTTCGACGTGGATGAAGCCACCTTCCTGCGTTATCAGCAGCAAGGCCGGCACGATGCCCGCCTGCCGGTGAAAGTCGGCCTGGTGGGCGAAGACGGCACTCCGCATCAAGGGCTGGTGGACTTCACTGATAACCAACTGAACGCCGGGACCGGCACCATCCGCATGCGCGCCCTGCTCGACAACCGCGATCGCCGCTTCACGCCGGGGCTGTTCGCTCGGGTACAGATGCCCGGCAGCGCCGAGTTCAACGCCATGCTGATCGACGACAAAGCGGTCATGACCGATCAGAACCGCAAGTTCGTTTACATCGTCGATAAAGACGGCAAAGCGCAGCGCCGCGACATCGACGTGGGCCGGATGGCCGAAGGATTGCGCATTGTGCAAAAAGGCCTGGTGAACGGCGATCGGGTGATCGTCGACGGCATGCAGAAAGTGTTTATGCCGGGCATGCCTGTCGACGCGAAAAGCGTCGCCATGACCACCACCGCCTCCGCACTTAACTAAGCTCCCAGCAGAGAACTCTGACCCATGGACTTTTCCCGTTTTTTCATCGACCGGCCGATCTTTGCCGCGGTGCTGTCGATACTGATTTTTGTCGCCGGGGTGATCGCCATTCCGCTGCTGCCGATCAGCGAGTACCCGGACGTGGTGCCGCCCAGCGTGCAGGTGCGCGCAGAATACCCGGGCGCCAACCCGAAAGAGATCGCTGAAACGGTGGCCACGCCGCTGGAAGAAGCGATCAACGGCGTCGAAAACATGATGTACATGAAATCGGTCGCCGGTTCCGACGGCGTGCTGGTGACCACCGTCACCTTCCGCCCCGGCACCGATCCCGATCAGGCGCAGGTGCAGGTGCAAAACCGCGTGGCGCAGGCCGAAGCGCGCCTGCCGGAAGACGTGCGCCGCCAGGGCATCACTACCCAGAAACAGTCTCCGGCGCTGACGCTGGTGGTGCATCTGGTGTCGCCTTCCGGCAAGTACGACTCGCTGTACCTGCGCAACTACGCCACCCTGAAGGTCAAGGATGAACTGGCTCGCCTGCCGGGCGTCGGCCAGGTGCAGATCTTCGGCGCCGGTGAATACGCGATGCGCATCTGGCTCGATCCGAACAAGGTCGCCGCGCGTGGGCTGACCGCCTCCGACGTGGTGAGNGCCATGCAAGAGCAAAACGTGCAGGTCTCCGCCGGCCAGCTCGGCGCGGAGCCGATGCCGACGCGCAGCGACTATCTGCTGTCGATCAACGCCCAGGGCCGCCTGCAAACTGAAGAAGAGTTCGGCAATATCATCCTCAAAAGCGGCGATAACGGCGAGATCGTGCGGCTGCGCGACGTGGCGCGCATCGAGATGGGTTCCGGCAGCTACGCGCTGCGCGCCCAGCTCAATAACAAGGATGCGGTCGGCATCGGCATCTTCCAGTCGCCGGGCGCCAACGCCATCGAGCTGTCGGACGCGGTGCGCGGCAAGATGGCCGAGCTGGCGACCCGCTTCCCGGATGGCATGAGCTGGAAATCTCCGTACGATCCGACGGTTTTCGTGCGCGATTCGATCCGCGCGGTGGTGGATACCCTGCTGGAAGCGGTGATCCTGGTGGTGCTGGTGGTTATTCTGTTCCTGCAGACCTGGCGCGCCTCGATCATTCCGCTGTTGGCGGTGCCGATCTCCGTGGTCGGCACCTTCGCCGCGCTGTATCTGCTGGGCTTCTCGCTCAACACCCTCAGTCTGTTCGGGCTGGTGCTGGCGATCGGCATCGTGGTGGATGACGCCATCGTGGTGGTGGAGAACGTCGAGCGCAACATCGAAGAGGGGCTGTCGCCGCTGGCGGCGGCGCACCAGGCGATGCGCGAAGTCTCCGGCCCGATCATCGCCATCGCCGTGGTGCTGTGCGCGGTGTTCGTGCCGATGGCGTTCCTCTCCGGCGTCACCGGCCAGTTCTACAAGCAGTTCGCCGTCACCATCGCCATCTCGACGGTGATCTCCGCCATCAACTCGCTGACCCTGTCGCCGGCGCTGGCGGCGCGCTTGCTGAAACCGCACGGCGCGCCGAAAGATATGCCGTCGCGCCTGATCGACCGGCTGTTCGGCTGGCTGTTCCGGCCGTTCAACCGCTTCTTCGCCAGCGGTTCGCAGCGTTACCAGCACGGGGTGTCCCGCGTGCTGGGCCGACGCGGCGCGGTGTTCGTCGTCTATCTGCTGCTGTTGGCCGCCGCCGGGGTGATGTTCAAGACCGTGCCCGGCGGCTTTATCCCGACGCAGGACAAGCTGTACCTGATCGGCGGCGTGAAAATGCCGGAAGGCGCCTCGCTGGAACGCACCGATGCGGTGATCCGCAAGATGAGCGCCATCGGCCTGAGCGTGGACGGCGTCACCGATGCGGTGGCCTTCCCCGGCCTGAACGCGCTGCAGTTCACCAACACGCCGAATACCGGCACGGTGTTCTTCGCGCTGGAGTCATTGAGCACCCGCACCCGCACCGCGGCGCAGATCAACGCCGAGATCAACGCGCGCATTTCGCAGATTCAGGAAGGCTTCGCCTTCTCGATCATGCCGCCGCCGATCCTCGGCATCGGCCAGGGTTCCGGCTATTCGCTGTATGTGCAGGATCGCGGCGGACTGGGTTACGGCGCGCTGCAGACGGCAATCAACACGATGTCCGGCGCCATTATGCAAACGCCGGGCATGGGGTTCCCGATCTCCTCCTATCAGGCTAACGTGCCGCAGCTGGACGCCAAAATCGATCGCGACAAGGCCAAGGCGCAGGGGGTGCCGCTCAATGCGCTGTTCAGCACGCTGCAGACCTACCTCGGTTCGTCTTACATCAACGACTTCAACCGCTATGGCCGCACCTGGAAGGTGATGGCGCAGGCCGACGGCCAGTTCCGCGACAGCGTGGAAGACATCGCCAACCTGCGTACCCGCAACGACAAGGGCGAAATGGTGCCGATCGGCAGCATGGTCAGCATCGGCACCACTTACGGCCCGGATCCGGTGATCCGTTATAACGGCTTCCCGGCGGCGGATCTGATCGGCGACGCCGATCCGCGCGTACTCTCCTCTACCCAGGCGATGGGTGCGCTGACGCAGATGGCCGATAAGCTGTTGCCGAACGGCATGAACATTCAGTGGACCGATCTGAGCTATCAGCAATCGACCCAGGGCAACGCCGCGCTGGTGGTGTTCCCGGTGGCAGTGCTGCTGGCATTCCTCGCGCTGGCGGCGCTGTATGAAAGCTGGACGCTGCCGCTGGCGGTGATCCTGATCGTGCCGATGACCATGCTGTCGGCGCTGTTCGGCGTGTGGCTGACCGGCGGCGACAACAACGTGTTCGTGCAGGTCGGGCTGGTCGTTCTGATGGGGCTGGCCTGCAAGAACGCCATTCTGATCGTCGAGTTCGCCCGCGAGCTGGAAATGCAGGGCAAAGGCATCGTCGAGGCGGCGCTGGAGGCCTGTCGCCTGCGGTTGCGCCCGATCGTGATGACCTCCATCGCCTTCATCGCCGGCACCATCCCGCTGATCCTCGGCCACGGCGCCGGCGCCGAGGTGCGCGGCGTCACCGGCATCACGGTGTTCTCCGGCATGCTGGGGGTCACCCTGTTCGGGCTGTTCCTGACGCCGGTGTTCTACGTCACCCTGCGGCGCCTGGTGGCGCGCAAAGCGCAGCCGCAGACGGCGTAATCATCGTCTTAACATGCAAAAAGGTCGGGCATTGCCCGACCTTTTTTATGCATGCGAACCGCGATTATTTATCGGCGGTTTCAGCCTCTTGCTCAGCGGCGTACTCCGCGCAGGCGCGTTTGTCGCCCCGCTCCAGTTCGGCCAACGAGTCGGCCACGGTGTGGCGCGCCAGCACCGCGAGCGAAGCCTGCTCGGCCTCGTTCACCACCGATTTGAAATACCAGCAGGCGTTGGCGCTCACCAGGCAGCGGGCCGGCACTTCAGGGCGGGAAGCCCAGATGCGCTTGTCGTCGATCACCGCCAGATAGATATCCCGCAGGGTGATCTCTTCCGCCGGGCGGCCGAGGTGGATAGAGCCGTTTCGGCCCAGGGTGGAAACGATGATGCCGTCTTTGGTCAGCGGCACCATCAGTTTGCGGATAAAGCTGGGGTTGGCTTCCAGAGCGGCGGCGAGGGTGGCGCTCGTCGAACGCATGCCCTGCTTCTCAGCTACGGCGACGCTAAGGACCATTTGCAACGCTGTCGGAAAGCGAAAATCTAACATGTCGTTATCTCTGCGAGACGAAATACTCGGGTTTGGCCGGTGTGGCGATTGGCGCCGAACACACCGCTTAATCGCACAATAATATAACAAACGCGGGGGCTTTTTTGAAGTTTCGCCCAGCGATATCGCACGCAGACATTAGAACGATCGCAAATTTTTAGGCAGGCAGAAAACAGAAACCCGCGTCAATGTTAACGCCGCTCGCTTAACCGGGTTAAACGATCAGAACTAACACTGCCCGCGGGTTTAATTCGAATGTGGCGATCAGGCTCTGTTCAACACCAGCTGGCCGTTTTTATCCAACGGGATTTGCGTGCCCGGATCGTGATCCATACGGATCTTGCCCTGCTGATTGCCGATCTTGTAGGTCACGTCATAGCCCAGCATTTTCTGAGACTTGTCGTAGACCGTTTTGCAACGCTGCTGAACGCTGGTGCTGACGTCGTTGTTCTGCATCGCCCCTTGCACC
>NZ_JVEL01000435.1:0-9961 GCF_001076875.1 Serratia sp. 506_PEND | reverse complement strand
CAACGATCTGGTGATGGAAACCGCCGACGGGCCGCGAAAAATATCCGGCTCGGCCTATCGAGAAACGCAGGATCGCGGTTTCCACCATGGCACGCTGCTGCTGAATGCCGATCTGGAACGGCTGGCGGACTACCTCAATCCGGATCCCAAAAAACTGCAGGCCAAGGGCATCACCTCGGTGCGTTCGCGCGTCGCCAATCTGGCGGAGTTTTTGCCGGGCATCAGCCATGAGCTGGTGTGTGAGGCGATCGTTCAGGCCTTCTTCGCCCACTATGGCGAGACGGCCGAGCCGGAGATCATTTCGCCGGATGTATTCCCCGAACTGCCCGATTTTGCCGCGCAGTTCGCCAAACAGAGCAGCTGGGAATGGAATTTTGGCAAGGCGCCGGCGTTCAGCCACTTGCTCAACGAGCGCTTTGTCTGGGGCGGCGTAGACCTGTTCTTCGATGTGGAGAAGGGGGCGATCGTTCGCGCGCAGGTATTCACCGACAGCCTGAATCCCGCCCCGCTGCAGCGGTTGGCGGAAATGCTGGTGGGTTGCGCGTATCGAAGCGAGCCCGTTGCCGCTTGCTGTGACCGACTGATGGCGGACTATCCTCAGCAGGCGGCCGAATTAGCCGAGCTGCGGCAATGGCTGAGCGAAACGATCCGCTAGCGCGCGCAGGCCAGGTGATGGAGGGATGAGCGTGCTCATCCCTTTTTTTATCGCTGAAATCGACGTTTTGCATGGCGGTAGCGCAGATTTTCTGAAAATCAAGGTGGGCATTTTTTTACGTTTTCAATGCCGCGAATAACGGGCGGAATTGATGCGTTATTAAATTTAATCAGTCGTCGTTAACGGCAGGAAAAATTGGCGTTAAGGAGGAAAGATTATTTTACTTTATTTAGGATTTTTCTTAAATAAAACAAAGGAGATAAGTCAAATTTAGCCATAAATCCATTCAACTTAAGTCAAATACCATTTCGCATAACGCGTTTGGCGCCCGCCATGGCATAAGTCGGGCTGCTTTTCTTTGCGCCTTTCACGATTGTCGTATAGCTTTAATCTATCAATTAAATGATATTTCATGGGTATTTACATTGATATTTCCGATTAATCCCAGAGGGATTGATCGATAAAATATATTGATATACGATGATACGCTAGCCATTCATCCTGTGGCATTAAAATGAACATCCAACTCGAAGCTGACTTTATTAGTAGCTATGTTTTTCAACCTGTTTACTCAATGGAGGGCGGGCTGTTGGCGGTGGAAATGTTGAGCCGTTTCAACAGTCTAGATGGTGATTTAGCCATGCCGGCCGAAATTGGGATTAATTTATTGGCGCCTGAACAAAGGATTGAGTTATTTAATGAGCAACTGAAACTTGCGGAGCAGCATGCGGCTTGGTTTACCGGTAACAACGTGCAGTTGACCATCAATATCGAAGAAACCATCGTTGAGCTTATTCTTTCCGATTCGGCGTTGTGCCAAAGGATCGGGCAATATCCTTTTATTGCATTTGAAATCAGTGAGAGTTTTCCGAATCTTTCGGCCGGCAAGAACAACCCGAGCGTGCGGCGATTAAGCGAAATGTTTACGCTGTGGCTTGATGATTTCGGTTCCGGTAAGGCCACGTTGACTGCGTTGTACGACGGTTTGTTTGACTACGTAAAGATAGACAAACGTTTTTACTGGCAGCTGTTTACCCATCAGGGGTATGACGTGGTCATTGACTCGTTGTTAAAGAATATCAACCTGTTATGTAAAGGCGTGATCGTCGGAGGAATAGAGAAAAAAGAGTATTTTAATAAACTCAGATACGCCGGTGTTTTAGGCCTGCAAGGTTTTTTATGGCCCAGCGTTGGTGTGGATAATCTGCAGGCTTTGCTGACGATGCCCAGCGAGTTCAATAATTAAGAAGTGATATAAAAAACTACACCCTATGAGGTCAATAATGCGCGGAGTGAGGTTACCGTGATCCCGCCGTCGTTATTCACCTCGTTTTGGGCTGATAACCGCGTTTGTCCGCCAGCGTTAAACCGCGTTCCCCCCGCCAGGCGGAAGCGCCAAACTCCCTGCATCCGTCCTGACGGCAGGCGGATGCGTTCTCCCTGCATTCCTTCGGTGTTAATCCGCCCGTTCACGCTCTACACTACGCTGAAACGGAGGGCCTATGCCGCAGTTCGATAACGCTTACTACCAACAGTTACCTGGTTTCTACACCGCTCTGAATCCAACGCCGCTTAAGGATGCGCGCCTGCTGTACCATAGCGAGCCGCTGGCGAGTGAACTGGGGCTGGATGAAAGCTGGTTTACTCAGGATAAAACCCCGATTTGGGCGGGAGAAACGCTGCTGCCGGGCATGCAGCCGCTGGCGCAGGTGTACAGTGGCCACCAGTTCGGCGTGTGGGCCGGGCAACTGGGGGATGGCCGCGGCATTTTGTTGGGCGAACAGCGCCTGGCGGACGGCAGCCACCGCGACTGGCACCTGAAGGGCGCCGGGCTGACGCCGTATTCGCGCATGGGTGATGGCCGCGCGGTGCTGCGTTCGGTGATCCGCGAGTTTCTGGCCTCTGAGGCGCTGCACCATCTGGGGATCCCCACCACCCGAGCGTTGACCATCGTCACCAGCCAACAACCGGTATATCGCGAGCAGCCGGAACGCGGCGCCATGCTGATGCGGGTGGCGGAAAGCCATGTGCGCTTCGGCCACTTCGAACACTTTTATTACCGTAAACAGCCGGAGCAAGTGCGGCAACTGGCGGATTTCGTCATCGCCCATCACTGGCCACAGCTGCAGGATCAGGCTGAGCGTTACCTGCTGTGGTTTACCGACGTGGTCGAACGCACGGCGCGTTTGATCGCCCATTGGCAAACCGTCGGTTTCGCCCACGGCGTGATGAACACCGACAATATGTCGATTCTCGGCATCACCATCGATTACGGCCCTTATGGCTTCCTGGACGACTACCAGCCCGGCTATATCTGCAACCACTCCGATCACCAGGGGCGTTACGCCTTCGACAATCAGCCGGCGGTGGCGCTGTGGAACCTGCATCGCCTGGCGCAAACCCTGTCTGGGTTGATGACCACCGAGCAGCTGCAGCAGGCGCTGGCGGCGTATGAGCCGGCGCTGATGCGCGCCTACGGTGAACAGATGCGCGCCAAACTCGGCTTCTTCACGCCGACGGCGCAGGATAATGACGTGCTCACCGGTTTGTTGAGCCTGATGGCGCAGGAAGGGCGGGACTATACCCGCACGTTCCGCTTGTTGAGTGAGACCGAACAGCAGCAGGCGCAGTCGCCGCTGCGCGACGAGTTTATCGACCGTGCGGCGTTCGACGCCTGGTATCAGCAGTATCGTCAGCGTTTGCAACAGGAACAGGTCAGCGATGCGGAACGGCAACGGGCGATGAAGGCGGTGAACCCGCGCCTGATCCTGCGCAACTATCTGGCGCAGCAGGCGATTGAGGACGCAGAGAAAGACGACGTGGGCCGTTTGCAGCGGTTGCATCAGGCTCTGCTGAGGCCGTTCGACGAGGCGCCGGAGTATGACGATCTCGCCGCGCTGCCGCCGGACTGGGGCAAACATCTGGAGATTTCCTGTTCCAGCTGAGATGAAAAAGGGCGCCTCATGGCGCCCTTGATGTTATTGACGTAGATAGACCTGCGGCAGCGACGCTTCGGGATGATGCACCACGCCGAGATCGGCCTGATACCAGCGGGTGAGAATGTCGGCCTGCAGCACTTCCTGCGGCGTGCCGCTCGCCACCAGGCGGCCCTGATGCAACAGCAGGATCCGATCGGCGTACAGCGCGGCCAGATTGAGATCGTGCAGCACGCAGCAGACGCCCAGCGGCTGTTGGCGCGTCAGCGAGCGCAGCAGGCGCAGGGTGTGCTGCTGGTGATACAGGTCCAGCGCCGAGGTCGGCTCGTCGAGGAACAGCCAGGCGGGGGACGGTTGCGGCTGCCACAGCTGCGCCAACACCCGCGCCAGCTGCACCCGTTGTTGTTCGCCGCCGGAAAGCTGACGGTAGTCGCGCTGCGCCAGCGCCAGGCAGTCGGTTTGTTCCATCACCTGTTGGAGCGCCTGATGCTCGTCGCGTTTGCCGTGCGGCGCTCGCCCCATGCTGACCACTTCTTCCACGCTGAAGGGAAACGCCAGATCGCTGTACTGGCGCATCACGGCCCGGACTTTGGCCAACTGCTGCGGCGCCCAGTGTTCCAGCGGGCGGTCGAGCAGCCGGCATTCGCCGCAGTCCGGCGTCAGATAGCCGGTCAGCAAGCGCAACAGCGTCGATTTTCCGGCGCCGTTAGGGCCGATAATCGCCACCATCTCACCGCTGGCGAGGCTGAGTGAAACGTCGTTGATCAGGCGGCGCGTACCGAGGCTGTAGCGCAGCTCTCGGGCCGTCAGGCAGGCGGCGTTATCCACCGGTTCGCTCCCGCTGGCGCATCACCAGCCACAAGAAGTAAGGACCGCCGATCAGGCTGGTCATCAACCCCACCGGCATTTCGGCCGGCGCCACCAGCGTGCGCGCCAGCGTATCGCTGACCAGCAACAGGCAGGCGCCGCCCAGCGCGGAGCAGGGCAGCAGCCAGCGGTGATCGCCGCCGAGACGCATGCGCACCAGATGGGGCACCACCAGACCGACGAANGCCACCGCCGCACCGATCAGCAGGGCGCTCAGCAACAGCAGCTGCAGCTTGGCGCGCTGGACGTTCACCCCGAGATAGTGGGCCTCTTCATCCCCCAACTGCAACAGGTTCAGCCGGCGCGCCTGCAGCAGCGTCAGCAGCGCCGTAGGCAGGATCAGCGAGGCCGAAACCGCCAGCGTCGGCCACTGCGACTGGCTGAGGCTGCCCATCATCCACAGCGAGAACTGGCGCAGCTGTTGATCGCTGCTGACGTAGGAGAGCACGCCGATGGCCGCCATGCACAGGGCGTTGATGGCGATGCCCGCCAGCAGCAGCCGCGACAGATTGCCGTGCCCGCTGCGGCTGATGCCGTAGATCAACAACGATACCAGCAGGCTGCCGAGGAACGCCGCCAGCATATGGCCGTACAGCGCGATCGTCACCGGCAACGCCAGCGGCATCACGATGAACAGCGCGACAAACAGCGCGCCGCCGCTGCTGATGCCCAGCAGGCTAGGATCCGCCAGCGGGTTGCGGAACAGCCCCTGCATCACGGCGCCGGATACCGCCAGCGCGCAGCCGATCACCACCGCCAGCAGCACGCGCGGCAGGCGGATGTTCAACCAGATGTGCCAGGCGGCGTCGCTGAAAGGTTCGCGCCACAGGGTGCGAAACGACAGCGTCAGCGCGCCCAGGTTGGCGGCGACCAGCGCCAGCAGCGTCAGCAGCACCAGCAGACCGATGATGGCCAACTGAGGCGAGGTGCGACAGCGCATTACTTTTGCTCCGCCGCGTGGCGCAGCTTGGCCAGCGCCGCCGGCGTTTCCAGACCGAAGCCCAGCAGCGCCATGTCATCGACGATCAGTACGCGGCGCTGCTTGCCTGCCGGCGTCAACGCCAGGCCCGGCAGCGTCCACAGCTGCTGTTCGCCGCCGAGGGTGCGTACGCCGTCGGTGGTGACCAGCAACAGATCCGGCGCGCTGGCGATGACGCCTTCCTGCGACAGCGGACGGTAGCGGTCAAAGCCCTGCATGGCGTTTTTCAGTCCGGCGGCGGCGATCACCGCGTCGGCGGCGGTGTGTTGCCCGGCGGCCATCGGCGTAATGCCGCCGTGGCTCATCACAAACAGCACCTTGACCGGCAGCGGAGAGGTGTCGACCGCCGCCAGCTGCTGTTGATAGCGCTCGCTCAGCTGTTTGCCTTGCTCAACGCGTTGCAACGCGGCGGCGATCACGGCGATTTTGTGCGGCACCGCCTGCAGGGTGGTGTCACCCGGCACGCTGACCACTTTGACGCCGCTGTCCGCCAGCTGTTTGAGCACCAGCGCCGGTTGCGCCAGCTCGGTCGTCAGCACCAGCGTCGGTTTGAGCGCCAAAATGCCTTCGGCATTCAGCTGGCGCATGTAGCCGACGTCCGGCAGCTTTTTCACCGCCTCCGGATGCAAACTGGTGCTGTCACGGGCGATCACGTCGTCGCCGGCGCCGAGCGCGAAGGCGATTTCCGTCACGTCGCCGCCGATCGAGACGATGCGCTGCGCCGCCGCCGCGGTGAGCGGCAGCGCCAGCGTCATCATCAGCGCCAGGCGGCGGATCAAGGAAGATTTCATGCGGCGATATCCTTGGCGGCGAGCGCGGCAACCTGCTCGCGCCACTGGGTTTGCTCCGGCTGGCCTTCGGTGCGTTGGCCATACAGCTGCGCGATCTGCGTGCCGTCGGCGGCGAACAGCTCCAGGCTGGTGACGATGCCGTCCTTGGTCGGTTTGCGGGTGATCCAGCTTTCGGCGATGGCGTCTTCGATCAGGTGCAGCGTGAAGCGGCGGTTGAACACGTTGATCCAGCCTTCCTGCGGCATCAAACGTTCGATCTGGCCGGTGAAGATCTGCACGCAGCCGCGGTTGCCGACGAAGATCATGATCTCGTTTTGCTGCTGCTGCGCCGCTTCCAGCAACTGCGACAGCGCGCTGTTGTCCACCTGATAGGCCAGATCGTCGCCGACGGCGCGGAAGGCCTGCTGGCGCGTGAGTTTATTGCGGCTCAGCAGCTGGAAAAACTGGTGAACGTCGGTCATCGCGCGCCATTCAGCGTCGATTTTGGCATGATCTTGCGTTGTTTCATCAACGGTGTTCGCCTCGACGGGCTGCAGCGTCATCGCCGGGTTTTCTTCGCTCAGATGGCGTTCCACCAGCGCCATCCAGGCCGGCAGATCGGTTTCCTCGGTGGTGTAGACCTTGTGCAGCGCATCGCCCTGTTGGTCGAAGAACTGGATGCTGTGGCGCACGCCGCGTTTGTTGGTTTCGCTCATGGCGAAAACGCTGGTCCAGTGGTTGAGGAACAGACGCAGATCCAGCTCGCGCGGGTTGAGGATCAGCCCGGCGTGGCCGTTGAGGTGCTGGTTGCGGTAGCGGCCCATCTGCTCATGCACCGCATAGCTGTTGCGAGTGATGGATTTGGTGACGCCCACTTGCTCAAGCTCGGTCAGCAGGGTGCGCGCGTCGGCCTGCAGGCGGCGGGCGTCGTGGCCGACGCGGGCGTGCGTCAGCTCCGCTTCGCTGACGCCAAGGATCGCCGCCAGATCGCGGGCGTATTTGCCGGGGTGATCGATTTTAGCCTGTTGGTAGCGTTCGTATAGGGTGTTGCTCATGCCGGATTCTCCTGCGCTGTAATGCGAACGGCGGACAATCGGGTTGTCCGCCAGATAGTCAAATGATTACCACTGGTAGCTGACCAGCAGTTTGGCGTTGCGGCCATCCTGCGGGATGCCCTGCGGCGAGTAATATTCTTTGTCGAAGGCGTTGCCCAACACCACGGTGGTGGTCATGCCCTGCAGACGGTCGCGGCCCTTGTAGCTCAGATAGAAGTCGTTGACGCCATAACCGGCTTGTTCGGCCGTGCCTGTCTCCACGCGCGTCGCGCGTTCGGCGAAGGTGGCGACCCAGCCGGCAGAAAGACCGGTTTCGCCCAGCGGCACGTCCAGCGAGCTGGTGACGGTGTCCGGATTGATGCTGCTTAGCCAGTCACCGGTCGCTTCATTTTTGCCACGGGTGCGGTTGTAAGCCAAATCCCAGCCGAACCAGGGGGTTTTATAGCTGAGCGTAGCGTCCCATCCCCAGATTTTGGCGCGATCGACATTGGTCGAGAAGGTGGTGCAACTGATGCAGTAAGGGCCGCGCGGACCGCGTCCCAGTTCCATCGTGACATCGGTGGTGATGTAGTCCTTGGCTTTGGTATCGAAATAGCTGGCTTTGAACTGCAGGCTATCATCGGCCAGCATCAAGTCATCGAAACGCAGACCAAACCCGTACTCTTGGGTCTCGTTGGTTTCCGGCTTCAAATTCGGGTTAGGCACCCAATAGTTGGTGATGGTGGTTGGTCCCATTGGAATTGAGAAGTGCTTGGAGTCGTTGTACATCTCACCCATCGTCGGCGCGCGGAACGCCTGAGAATAGGAGCCGAACAGCATCAGCCAGTCGGTAGGCGTAATGCTGACTGCGCCGCGAGAGGACCATTTGTCCGCATCCACATCGGCATAGCCGTCGCTTGAGCCCTTGTAATTGTCATAGCGGGTGCCGGCGAGCAGGGTGACGGGCAGATCGCGCAGCGTGATTTCGTCCTGCAGCCAGCCTGAAGCGAAATTGATTTTTGCGTGCGGGAAACTTTCGGTAGCGCCGCCCGGCGTTTGCTCCTGTTTGTAGGCCTCGGTACCGTAGGTCAGCAGATGTGAAGCGAAAGTATCCGCAAACAGGCGCGTGCGGTTTTCGAGTTTGGCGCCTTTCGTGGTTTGTTTACGCGCTTCATCCTCGCTGCCATTGGCGTGAGCGTTAATTTTCACGTCTGAATAATACACTTTCGCTTCCGCATCCAGCCAATCCTGGCCGATCGGCTTCAGTTTGTAACTCAATGCCGCGTCGCGTTGAATCGTCGAACGATCGGTCATTAAGTTTCCACTGGAGCTGGCTGGGGTTTGCGGGTTTTTCGGCTCCTGGGCGCTGTTGTTGTAGTAGCGCAGGTTGCCGCTTAGCGACTGGCTATCGTCGATCTTCCAGGTGCCTTTAGCCAGCACGTTGCTGATGGTTTCGTCGTTAGGCGCATCGAAGCCGTTGCCCTGACGAAGATCGCCGACGTCGCGGGTGCCGAACGACAGCAGGCCGTCGAAGTTATCGGTCTTGCCGTAGGCGCTGGCGCCCATGCCCAGGCTGTGGTCGCCGCTGCCGGCGGTGCCGTAGACGCGGAACCCGCTATCCTGGCCCGGCAGCAGCAGATCGGCGGCATCGACGGTCTCATAAGACACTACGCCACCCAACGCGCCGCTGCCGTACAGCAACGCGGAGGGGCCGCGCACGATTTCAATGCGTTTCACTAACGCAGGATCCAAAAAAGTGCCGTTAATATGGCCGGTATCGGTCCCCTGGCGGATGCCGTCAACTAACGTCAGCACGCCACGTCGGTCGTAACCGCGCATCATGAGATCCTGCCCATTGCTACGCCCGGAACCCGTGACGGTAATGCCCGGCACGCGGCGCAGCATATCGGCGGCGGTGCCTGCAGTTTGACTTTCCGGCGAGTTGCCTTCGATGACCGTGACCATCATCGGCGCTTCAAAGCTGCTGCGTTGGTTGCCGGTGGCGACCACGGTCATGGTCTCGTCGGCGTTTTTGGCCGCTGCCGCGTTGGAAGAAGTTGTTGTGCTGGTGTTTTGTGCCAAGGCCACCGTAGGCAGAGCGCAGGCAATCGCCAGACTCAACGCGGAAAAACGCAGCCGGGTGGAAAATGTCAGAGGCATGGTGCAACTCTCCGTATGTAATAAAACATATCAATAGATTTGCTGGCTGCCTGGATCCAACGATCGGGGTGGCTGGCGTTTGAGGGTTCTGTGGTTATTTGGTCAGGATCAATTTCCCGGCTTTGGTCTGCCGCAGCTGATAGCGCTGGCCCTGATGGGTAATGAACGCGATGCCGTCGGCGCCGAGCAGCTGTGCGCTGTCGTAGCTGGGCGGCGCGTTTGCGCTCTGCTCGGTCGGGGCCGCGGCGGCGGGGGTTGGCGTGTTGGCAGTATCCATCATCATTGTGCTTATAAAACAGATTATTAAATGGTAATTAATATCAAACTGAGAATCATTATCATGTGAAGGAAAGGTTACATCAAGGAAAATTTTCTTACCGATGGAACCTTTTTGTCGAACGGACATCCGGCGGCGGGCCGAGCACACTCGGCCCGTAAAAAAGGGGCGTTATTTCAGCAGGGTTTCGATGCGGTCAAACAGGCGTTCGGGCTTGGTGATCGGCGCAAAGCGCGTCACGCGCTGGCCGTCGGCGGTGAGCAGGAACTTGGTGAAATTCCAT
>NZ_JVEL01000434.1:0-265 GCF_001076875.1 Serratia sp. 506_PEND | reverse complement strand
AAACGACGCTGTACTCAACCACAGAACATCCCTGAACGCTGGACGTGTCCCCGTTGCCAGCGCCAGTACTGTGGCGCCAGACCTTGCCCCGCTTGTTTTCGTCCCTCCGGCACCCCAGCGCAACCGTAACTGACCCGTTAACGCCTGACTGACCCGCCATTCGCACCCTGCCACGCTGCCCGTACCGGGACAGCTGACGCCTGCGCGTTGTCTGGCGGTAAGGAACAACATGATGTATGCAAAATCCTTTATGGCCCTCGACGGC
>NZ_JVEL01000433.1:0-2761 GCF_001076875.1 Serratia sp. 506_PEND | reverse complement strand
GCGACAGAAGCAGCCGGGATTCCGACGATGAAGTGCAAAGTCCGATGAAGGCCGCCATCACGGCTGCTCTGGCCGAAGTCCAGGACGACATTGCCAGGATCCAGTTGAGGGTCCAGCAAAAGGCTGAAGAGATTGCACGAAACACCCATGAGGCGCTGAAAACCATTGAACCCGGTCTGGCGAGAGAACTCACCCCTGAATTTACGCCCCCCACACCGGCAAAATGGCAGGGACTGTTCTCCGTCGGGCTCAATACTGATGGGGGGATCCCGCTGAATAAACGCGGGAGCGGCGTCCGTCGTCTGGTGCTGGTCAGCTTTTTTAAAGCCGAAGCAGAACGACGACTTAAGTCCAGCAATCGCCGCAGTATCATCTACGCCATTGAAGAACCCGAAACCTCGCAACATCCTAACTATCAACGCATATTGATTGAGTCGTTTAAATCTCTGTCGCTGGAAGCCGGTTGCCAGGTCATACTGACGACGCACAGCCCCGGCTTTGCCTCAGAGCTGCCCGGTGACAGCATTCGCTTTGTTTCCCGGGATACCGCTACCGGGCGACCCACCATCCAGGCCGGCGCTGACGTTTTCGGCATCGTCACGGATACGCTGGGCGTCACACCGGATAACCGGGTCAGACTGCTGTTCTGTGTCGAGGGTCCGACGGATGTCGTCGCCTTCAAAGCGCTCAGTAAAGTACTGCATGCTGAAGATAATACCCTCCCCGACCTTGATAACGACGAGCGAGTGGCATTTATCGTCCTGGGGGGTGGAACGCTCAAGCACTGGGTGAATGAGAATTACCTTCGCGCGCTGAACCGAAGAGAGATACACATCTACGATCGTGACGTTCCTGCTTATGCCGAAGCGGTGAATGCCGTCAACGCCCGGGGTAACGGCTGCTGGGCAGCGCAGACGCTGAAACACGAAGTCGAAAGCTATCTTCATCCGGATGCCATTCACGACGCCTTTGGCGTGACAATCGCCGTAACCGATCATCCTGTCGCAGGTAAAGCTACGCCAAAAGTGTTTGCGGAAGCGTATTCACTGGCTCAGCACTTTGATGGAGTGATGAAAGATAACGCCGCCAAGGCCCGACTGGCGGAGCGGGCTTTTCCGTTGATGACTGCGGCCCTGATCCATGAGCGCGATCCGGAGGGTGAAGTCGTCGGCTGGATGCGTAGAATACGGGACATGCTTCAGTGACGCAGAGGAGTCCCAGTAGCCTCAGCCAGATACATCTGCTGGCAGGTTAGCTGACAACGTGAAGCCAAAGAAGCACACGGGTTATCCCGGATTAACCGGTATGATGCCGCGTGCCTCTGAAAGCGAAGGGTTATCGCCAGTGACTGACAGAATGAAGCATTGTGCCATTGGTTATTTCACTCTGACGCTTCTTCTGGCTTCCGGTACAAACTCCCCTGCCCGGAGGCCGCACGCGCCCACAGCTCCTCGTCGCTGAGCGTGGTTTCAATCAGTTCAACTGGCACGCCGCTGTCATCAATAACGGCAACCCGGTAATCATCGATAGGTTCATAAGGCCCCAGGATAACCGTCTCGCCCGCAATCGCCTCAGCCAGGCTGCTGACCTTAAATGCCACATGCGGCACGGTTTTCAGCAATGAATGCAAAGGTGAGTCATCGGTAAAACGATGCCACTGCACCCGAAACTTCCCCGGATTATCCGTGGTATACATCCCGGCTTTCGCACTGAACTTGCCTGCGGTATCACCGTCCTGCTGCGGGATACCAAAATGATGAAACTCGTACTGTACGTCTGCTTTCATGGATAACACCTGCCTCCGTTTGATTAAACTCCCGATACAGTACCCGACTTGACGATAACAATGCAGAAACGGATATTAACTTTCTGGTAAGCCAACGGGCAGTTTACATCCCATTCTAAAACACGCTGTAACGCTTCAGGTTCAACACAATCTATTTATTCACAGATTTCCATCACTGTGATCTTTAATGCGGTTATACAGGCTTACAGAAAGGTTCAGAGATATACAGCATTACAATGTTCACCCCTGTTAAAATAACATCAGCTTAATGCGACAATCATTCCTCGTATACTGACTCTGAATAAACACGTTCAATTCCACGTAATGCATTCCAGCTGAAAGTATATCCCTGGGCTATTCCCCCGGTCACCCGCTACGGCGTTTACCATTACCTCGCAGTCACTCTCCATACCCTTTAGCTCACGTTCTCATTGATGTGAATAAAGCCCAGGTAAATACACTCACGAATGGCTTCAGGCCATTCAGCTGCTATTGGTTAACAAATTACCTGCAATGGTCAGTTATCGTTATAACAAACCTTAAGGGGATAGCGTCATGCTAATATTTTCACGACGCACTGCGATCGTGCTTACCACGCCACTCAACGTTAGCTTACTCTCAGCCCAGTACTTATTACATTCTCAGTAGTCTTGTCAGTCGTATAACGTTTACCGATGGTTTTAGTAACTCATATATCATAATCCATATCCATTGTTTAATGGCTTGCAATTTTAACTTACCAACACCTCCACTCAATAGTCACCCCCCTTCTAGTAACTACTTCCTGCAGCAGTAATCAAATCACTATTACTGATTAGGTTTACATCTTTCCGTCGTCATGACTCTCTTACCAGCAATAAGCACCACTGTAGTAAACAGTAGTCTTACTGATAACAACCTACTCTTTAGCAATCACCACTCATTATACTTTCAGTAATCACCCCCTTCTTTATTATATTAATACCAATCCAACAC
>NZ_JVEL01000030.1:0-284 GCF_001076875.1 Serratia sp. 506_PEND | reverse complement strand
GGTGGTGGAGTTTGAGCTGAAGGAAGCCCTGAATGCGCCGTTTGCGCTGAGCCTGAAACTGGCGAGCCAGCAGCCGGGGATTGATTTTGGCGACGTGCTGGACCAGTCGTGTGAGCTGATGGTCTGGTACAACGGCGAGCTGCAGCGACGGGTCAGCGGGATAGTGAGCCATTTTGCTCAGGGGGATACGGGATTCCGACGCACCCGTTACGAGGCCATTGTGCGACCCGCTTTGTGGCGTACCGGGCTTCGCACCAACTGCCGGATTTTCCAGGTGAAAAAGC
>NZ_JVEL01000432.1:0-12060 GCF_001076875.1 Serratia sp. 506_PEND | reverse complement strand
GCCCCGCAGTGGGAGGAGTGGCAGGCCGGCCTGCCTGCGGCGGCGTTTCGGCCCAGCGATTGGATCTTTAGGGAGTGCTTCTCCGGCAGCCCGATCGCGGTGCTGACCTTGCACAACGGCGAAGTCAGGGTGTTGCCTTAAGCCTTACGCCGTGGCGTTGGGCAAGCGCACGGTCACGCGGTTGTTGGCCGTTGGCAACTGCAGCGGCGTTTCCTGCCAACTCACCGCGATAACCAATACCGGCGGGGCCGGCACGCGCGGCTCACGCCCGTCGGGCCCCACGCTGTAAGCATCCCATTCAATCACAAAAACCCCGCCGTCTTGCGGCTCGACCCGCTCGACGAAAAAGGTGGTGTCCGAACCGCGCCCGCCCGCCGGTTTATGCGCGTAAGAGAGCAGGCTGAACCACTCGCCGGCGAAGTACAGATGGTACAGACCATCGACGATATGCTCGCCGTGGAACTGGCAGCCGCCGACGCTCAAGCCGTCACCCGACGGGGATCCCGCCACGCGTTCAAGATCGCGCACGAAGCGATCGGTCGGCCGGTTATCCAGCAACAGCTCATAAGGCGGCGTGTGCAGCAGCGCGGCAGGATCGTCCGCCTGGCGCAGATCCGCCGGCAACATCGAGCGCGCCGCCAGCATCCGGCCGTTGGGTAAGGCGATCTCCAGCCGATCCGCCGGATCCGCTACCCACTGCGGCACCCACAGACCGCGTACAAGGTGCAACGGCGTAACCTCCGCCTGCCGGCATTTCTCCCGCAGCCGCGCCAGCGCCTCGGCGGAGCCGGCGGCCAACGCGTCCTGCTCGCGATCGGTCAATGCCGGCAGCGCGTACATCATGCGGGCAGCAGGCTCGTAGACCGTCAGCCCCTCTCCCTCGCGGCCGCGGGTCGGGATCAGGCGCAGCTTGCCGTCGTCCACGTCCTGCGGCGCGGCACAGGCGCCATGCACAATCGCCCCGTCGCGCAGCAGCAGCGTCCAAAAGCTGGGGCCGCCCATGCCCAGTTCCCCCACGCCGCCAATCTGCCGATCGCTGTCGCCGGCGTGCGCCATTTCAATCGGCTGCGAATGCCAGTCGGTCTTGCGCCACTCTGCCGCCTCTTCGGGTTCTTGCCCGCTTTTAGCGGCGTACTTCGCCCATTGCAGCACGGCAAACAGCGCGATGCACAGCACACCCCAAACCGGGTGATCCTGCCAAATCAACACCCAACCGACGATCAAAAGCGCCCAGGCGGCCATGACGATATCCTTTTCCACGAGAAAACCGCCTGATTCTAGCGCAGGAAACGCAAGCGGTTGAAGCCTATGCAATGAATAATTAGCCGTTAAATAGAAAGATAATAATTTCAGCGTTATTTCTGTGACTATGAAGATTACATAAATAATGCTTCACTGCGTGATTTTAACGTAGAAAAGACAACTCCCTGTTTATCAATGCAATATTTATAACCCTGTTAAAAATAGAAAAATGAAAGTGAAAAAAACCGCAATAATTTGTGCATATTCTAAACATTGACTATGTTTATACGTACTCTTTATATGCAGGTAAACAGACTGAGAAACAAAAGATAAAGACTCTCAATATAATTAAAAAAAACCTCGCGTACCGCGTGGGTGAAACGCTATTTATTATAAAAATTCCGAGGCTATTTTATCTCCACGGAACGGGTTACTTTGCGTTTTATCAGGCCAATAGGCTACACACCGCAATTAATATCATTATTAGCTTTCCGGAGATCGACAATGAAAATCGTTACGGGCATTATCCTTACCTCTGTGGCCGCCTTCAGCGGCGCGGCTTACGCGGCCGATGCGCAACCTACCACCGGCAACGCAGAAGTGACGCTGGAACACGTGCACGCCGTGATGGAAAACGGCAGCCCGGCGCCGCAGCATGACGCCGCCTGCAAAAAAGAACTTTCCATGCCGGAATCGAAATATATGGGCATGAAGGTTAAAACCGATTACACCATCAACAGCAGCACCATGATGATGTCGGCCAAATCGATGTTCCCATCGCCGGATTCCATGAAGCCCATGGAACTGACGGTCGATCTCTCCGCGCTGGGCCTGGCGGATGTGTATGCCTTCGGCGCCTTTAAACCGGCCGCATTGCCGCAGGCCTATATTTATTTCACCATCGACAAGGATTTTAAAAATCCGGTCAGCACCTTTATGATCATTAACCAAGGCAAGCAATATAACTGCGTCATTTCCAGCTCGAATAAAATGATGAGTGAAGAAATGCGCGGCAAGATGATGAAGAAACAATAACGGAATGAAAAACGGCGCTTCCCTTAGCAGGAAGCGCCGCCAGCAAAGCCTTAAATCAGACCAGGATTGTATTTCTGGTTGAACTTCTCTTCCGACTGGAACAGATAAATAATGCCTTCGATAAAGCCGACAATCGCCGGGATCCCCGTCCAGCAGAACAGCAGGTAGAACAGCCCCCACCACTTCATCCCCAGGTAAAACTTGTGAATGCCCAGCCCACCCAGGAAGATGGCCAGCAGGGCCGCCGCGAGCTTGTCTTTTCTGCTCATAGTGCACTTCTCCTTACTTCTCACCGAACCACCGGCATGTCCAAAAAACGGATGCCGCTCCGCAGAGCGCCGCATCGCAATGCTTGAGGTGAAAACATTCACCCATCAAGACTCAACAGGGGTAATTATAACAGTGATTAATTAAACGGTTGTTTAACCGGCGAAAGGGTAAGCAAAGGGAGTCTGGAGAGGAGGTGGTGCCGATAATAGGAGTCGAACCTACGACCTTCGCATTACGAATCCGAAGTTAACGACTTTCCAACCCTCTGATAGATAACATCAATTATCATGTTTTCTTTTAAAAACAGATAATAACAAAACACTTGCGTTGATAAAAGATCATTGATGTTGATGTTTATTGCCCGCATTTACTTACATGAGCACTTACATTACATTGCCTGTCATTTCACACACACGAGAGACCACAAATGGCACAGCCCAGACAAAAACTCACCATAGAGAGAATCCGTAAATTTTGTTTACCAGAAGGAAAAGATCAGGCGTTCCTGTGGGACGCGGATGTATCCATGCTTGCCTGTCGCGTCACTAAAGGCGCAAAGTCGTTTATCTTCCAAAGTTACTTCGCAAGTAAAAGCATTCGCATCACCATCGGTAACATCAATGACTGGAGAATTGAAGACGCGCGTACCGAAGCACGAAGACTTCAGACACTCATAGACACTGGCATAGATCCGCGCTTAGCTAAAGCTGAGAAAATTGCAAATGCTGAATTACGCCAAACAGAGGCCAGAAAGGCGAAGGTCACTTTTTCCAGCGCATGGAGTGATTACATTGACGAATTAAAAACAGGTATCAGTGCCAAAACCAAGCGCCCATATTCTGAACGCTACATCACCGATCATCTTCATTTAGCATCACGGGGTGGTGAACTAAAGAAAAGGGGCAAGGGTTCAACAATTGCGGGGCCAATTGCTTGTTTACTTGATCTTCCTCTATCTGAACTCACAGCTTCCGTGATTTCAGATTGGTTAAGTAAGGAAAGACGAAACAGGCCAACAGTAACAGCACATGCCTACCGTTTATTACGTGCATTTATCAAATGGATGAGCTACCAACCCAACTATCAAGGCATTATCTCACTGGATATCACTCAGGATCACAATGTCCGAAAAGTTGTTCCCGTATCTGGTAGCAAGGAAGGTGATTGTTTACAAAAAGAGCAGCTCAAAGACTGGTTCTATGCTGTCAAAAGCTTGAATACCCCAGTTGCGTCAACTTACTTGCAAGTTTTGCTCCTGACAGGCGCAAGGAGGGAAGAAATTGCGTCCTTAAAATGGAATGACATTGATTTTGAATGGTTAAGTATGCGCATAAAGGACAAAATTGAAGGGGAAAGAATCATCCCACTGACACCATATGTAGCGGAACAGCTTAAATCTCTTGCAGCAAAGCTAGGAACCAGTACTACTCAGAATACATGGATTTTCTCCAGCAAGAGTAGTAAAAGCGGAAAAATCATTGAACCACGTTCAGCCCATAACCGAGCACTTGAAAGAGCAGGTTTGCCCCACATTAGTTTGCATGGATTACGTCGCAGTTTCGGCACACTGGCTGAATGGGTGGAAGTTCCAACAGGAGTCGTGGCACAAATCATGGGACATAAACCCAGCGCTCTTGCTGAAAAGCACTATCGTCGCCGTCCGTTGGATCTACTGAGGAAATGGCATAAAAAGATCGAGTGCTGGATTTTAAAGCAATCAAAATGACTTCCATAGTGTTGATAGGTGTTGTTCCGTGTTGATACCCGTTGATTTTTCCATATAGATTACAGCAAGTTACAGCAGGTGTTTTTGTTGACAACGGAAAATCTTTATGTAGAATCAGCCGATGTAGTACCTCAACACTCGCCGAAAAAGGCGTTTATCAAATATTAACTTTTTAAGGAAACAGTATGACTGAAGATCAGCATATTGAGTTGCGTATTGAGCATCTCATTTCTTCTATAGAAGAATACATGATTACACCAAATAAACCTTCATTAGCTTACAATTTGCTACCAGAATGTCCTGAGGTTAAAAGAGCTGGCGAGTTACTGGATTTTGTCAGAAATGGCATAAGCTCTTTTGACGAATCCGTAGAAAAATTTAGAACTCGTATTATCAATCATTTTAGTCACCTTCGTCGCAAGGCATCTTTCGTTCGATTAATTCGTTCAAAAATGATGTGTTCTCTCTATATAAATTCGAAATTGAATTCAGCAAGATCACCTCGACATGTACGTAAATCAGCTAAATCCAAAAGCTCATCAAACAGTAGCCGTGGTAACGATCCTGCAGACCCCGATCCCGAAAGATCTTATTCATCATTATTCCCCCTTCTGAATCAAGTCATAGAATTCCTTATCTTTATCTACTCTTTCTCATTTATGCCATTCATTGCGGCCTCAACTTCTGAGGTGGCGAAATGATAAATTCTATTTCAACTCTTCCTGAATCGATATACGTTGATATCAATTTTGTCGCAAATGCATTTGGCTATAAAGCACAAACATTGCGCAAATGGATTTATCTTGACAAGTATCCAGAAGGATTCCCGCGACCAGAAAAAGTAAACAAGAGAAACCTCTGGTTCCGCAAGGATATCGAGAAATACTTTTCCAGCCGACGCTTTCTCGCCTAAAGAAATAAAATAACATCATCATCCAACGTAATGACTTTAGTTACGTTGGGTACATAAATGAGAAATCAACATATCATGAATAAAAATAGTTATCCAACCGATGCTCTTCCCTTTGTGATCAGAAACTTGCTTCCATGGAGTGATACAGATAAGAGCATATCCCCTATATTAATTGCGAATGCAGCCCTATCTGCCGCATCATTAGCTTGCCAGTCACTGGTTAATATCATACCGCCTTATTCATCTGATCCAGAACCTTGTTCTCTATACCATATAACCTTAGCTGAAAGTGGTGAAGGTAAAACGACTGTCAGTAAGCAGTTTATGAAGCCATTCAATGAATTTTCATCCCGAATGAAAAATGAATACAGAGAGCAATTATCAGTATATGAACAAGAAAATGACACATGGCAAACTGTACATAAAGGATTAAAGAGTAACCTAAAGCAAGCGGCTAAAAAGGGTTATGACACAGGTGTAATTAAAAATAAAATCAAGGAACACTTTATGCATCAACCACAAAAACCACTGTGCATGAAGCTTCTCTATGATGATACAACACCCAAGACATTAATTGAAGGACTCATGGAGTACCCTTATGTTGGATTAATGCCTGATGAAGCAATCACGTTCTTTAAAGGATATGTCAGGAATAGCTTTGGGTTGTTGAACAAAGCCTGGGATGGCGAAACTTATCATTATTCACGCGCTGATGGAGAGCCTTGCGATTTTAAACCTTGCTTGACCCTATCGCTAATGGCACAACCAGGTGTGTTTGACGAATATCAGAAAAATACCGGACAATTATCCAAGGGTAGTGGATTTATGTCCAGGGTTTTATACTCAGAAATTACACATTCAAACGTTGCAGCTCAACACAATATTAACTCTGCTAACTTTGATGAATCAATGGCAGTCTTCTCTGGGAGAGTACGCGAGTTACTGGAACTTCAACAAGATAAATTTTACAGTAACAACCTTAGTAAAACATCCCTGATGCTCACAGAGGAAGCGAAGACATTTCTTAAAGCCAAAGTACATGATTTACAAAAAAAGACACTGGAAGGCGAGGAGTTTGAACATGTTAAGGATGCAGTCGCCAAATCTCATTCTAATGCATTAAGGATTGCAGGCAATTTCCATTACTTTTGTAGCCTGAGTACAAACTTAATCTCTTTGAACACTATATCAAATGCTTATCGTATTGTTGAATGGCACCTTCATCAAATGAGCCAATTATTTTACCCAACATCCAAGCAGTATCAATTTGAGCAGGATGTGTATGATTTATCAGTCTGGATTAAGAA
Source organism: Serratia sp. 506_PEND (assembly GCF_001076875.1). NCBI lineage: Bacteria > Pseudomonadati > Pseudomonadota > Gammaproteobacteria > Enterobacterales > Yersiniaceae > Serratia > Serratia sp. 506_PEND. The sequence continues at coordinate 5,567 of NZ_JVEL01000432.1, read as the reverse complement.
TCGATTTAACAATCCTAAAGGCGAATCACTGGTATTAAATGCATATACAGATAATCATGAGCGGATGAAAATCAGACAAGGCATGCCATTTCCAAAAAACGATATACTAACCAGCGGACCAGGCCGATTACGTAATTCAGAAATCGTGGAACCTGTTATTGAACAGCTAATCAGCCTCGGTTTGATTGCAATAATCAGATATACACCGAATGGTGCGCAACATATATCCCATCCTTTGGTGCAAACAACATCCACTCCGGGATATTCTAACTTTGTCTACAACGACTCAGTCCCCATGGTTTCAATCGTTTCAATCATAGACAAGCGCCATGTCAGCCGAAGAAATGGGAACTATGATAAAGTGATATCTCAATGGCAGGCCCAATAAATATCGTCATCACTTATGGTCGATTTTTAAAATGAATGCCTTAAACACCTGCTATTTCCTGCTACAGTAGCAGATATTGCAGCGATTAAGGGTACTGGAACAAAAAATATTTTAACAAATGAGGGGAGGATTATCTCCATGGAGATCTTTCCCTCTTTAATAGTTGTTAAACAATGCAGGTTGATCATGAACATCTTTCGACTCACACGCAGAAACAAACAGGTTCACACAACACACTCAAAAAAGGCATTGACACACTTTTCTGTTGAGCACCGCTATAATGACGTTAAATAAAATAGCATAGTGCTAAACCAAATAGCATAGTGTTAAATTAAATAGCATTACTTAAAAAAACCACGAGAAATGACATGTTTATCCATCATCAATAAAGGAGTAATCTGATGATAACTATCAAATTTCATAGCCTAATGAAAGAACGAGATCTTACTGTTGCACAAGTTGCCAGACTGACAGGATTGAATCGAAGTACCATATCATCACTTGACAAAGGGAGGACTCAAGAAGTTAGCCTTCATTCACTAGACCTCTTATGTGAGCTATTCAAATGTACAGTTAGTGATATACTTGGGTACAATCCACCAGCATCTAAAAACCAGGATGAATCGAATATGAACATATCAACGACAACCCCGAGTCTAACAACTCCAGCTAAAAGTATAAATTATGATAACTGGGTTTCCTCTAACTAAACAATGATTACCATTAAATATCAGCCAATATTTAATGGTATTTACAACCACACTCATGAACTATGTTTGCATATACACTTTAAACAGCACAGGAAGCTTTGTAAGCGATTTAATAGCCACCAGCAACAATATGTGTTGGTTTATTATTAAAACGCTTACAGGCTCATAGATAAAGAATCAAATCATTTATAAAATCATAGCGAAACACTAACCACCATTAATAGCTATAATCATTTCTGACTACAACCAAAGTTACGCTCCCCATCAGTAAAACACTTCGAATATTCTTTTGCAAAATAACTGGTTGCAAATATCAACCGTTTATATTCCTCGGATTCTTTACCATCTTTAGCATTAAGATAAAAACAACCGTTCTTTGCGAGATGAACAAGTTGTCTATAGTAAGGATAGGTTAAGCCTAATGCACTCATCCACGCTCTGTGAATGAAGCTAACCAATGCCCCCTTATCCTCATTAAAGTTACCTACATAGTTAAATGTATCTTTGTTAAGGAGTAGAAGAAGGTGATAATGCTTCTTTGATGACGTAGGTGTAAATTCTCTCACCCATAAAAAACCCACTGATGTTTTATGTACCCGTATACCATCTTTTTCCTTTGCTTTAATATAAGCTTTAATTATTGCCTTTAGTGAAGCTATAAATCTTGATATGACAGATGAGTCTATTTTAACAAAATAAGTTTCATCAGGCATATCATTATTAACAACATCATGCTCTATTAAAGGTGTATGTAGATCAATTCTTAATGATGTTATTCTTGGATGCTTTACAAGTGCATTATCGATTGTTTCTTCAATTCTCTTAAGCTGATACTTGTTCAACTTACCTTTTGATATCATGTACTTACTCATATACAACTTTCCTTTTAATATTTATATAATTATCATTTCAATAACTAATCATAGATTATCAATCTACAATCATTAGCAAACATCTATTTAGCCAACATTAATTGTTATACAGACAAACACTAAAGATAGTTGAATAGTATCCTTAGTACTCCATTAAGGTCTTATACAAATAATTAACACATCATGATAATGGATTTAATCCATTGCATTAGATATCCTGTCACTATATAAATATAGATAATGTTAACTTACACTTATACTCATATCAATCAAGTACATTAATAACAAACAATATTTAATATGCAGATAGTTATTTAATAAGTATTGTAATAAACATTATTAACAAACATACATTAGCAAACATATACATTGATAAACATAATAGACACACCGACACAATAATCAATTAAATAACTCCAGAGACAATAAAAGAAGAAAACATGTCTTTTATATTAAATCACATTAAAAAACATTATGTAATCACTCTTGAGTTATCACATAGAATATACAGTCTGAAATATTTTTAACTTACAGAATATTTCAGACCTATATAACTATAGTGTCCACCTTATCCTTTCTCATATTAATCTCTCTTAACAACTCTATAAGGCCCAGTGGTTCATCCCACTGGGCCTTATGTCATTTTAAGGAATACCTATGACTCGTTTAGCATCCCGCTTTGGTACAGTGAATTCTGTTCGCCGTGACCGTCCTTTAACGCATGATGAATTAGTGCATTATGTCCCCAGCATCTTCTCAGAAGAAAAACACGAATCCCGCAGTGAAAGATATACATACATCCCCACCATAACTCTGTTAGATAACCTGCAACGTGAAGGTTTTCATCCATTCTTTGCATGTCAGACTCGTGTTCGTAATCCCGATAAACGAGAGCATACCAAACACATGATCCGCCTCAGGCGTGCAGAACAAATTACCGGCAATCAGGTCCCGGAAATAATACTGCTGAACAGCCATGACGGGTCCAGTTCTTATCAAATGTTGCCAGGTTTATTTAGAGCGGTTTGCCAGAACGGTTTGATTTGCGGTCAGTCGTTTGGTGAGGTTCGTGTCCCTCACATTGGTAATGTCGTTGATAAGGTCATTGAAGGTGCTTATGAAGTCCTCGGCGTATTTGATCGGATAGAAGAAAACCGTGAAGCCATGCAGTCACTAATATTACCGCCCCCAGCTCAACAGGCATTTGCTAAAGCCGCCCTGACATATCGTTTTGGTGAAGAGCATTCCCCCGTTACTGAATCACAGCTGTTATCTCCCCGCCGCTGGCAGGATGAATCAAATGATCTCTGGACGGTCTTTAATCGTCTTCAGGAAAATCTAAGTAAAGGTGGACTATCTGGTCGTACTGTACAGGGTAAACGATCCAGAACACGTGCTGTAAAAGGTATCGACGGTGATATTAAGCTTAACCGTGCATTGTGGGTGATGGCTGAAAACATGATTGACTTGCTAAACAAATAACTACCGCGTTGACTCACTGATATCCCGTGTTATTACTCCCACGGACTTACCCCATTAATGAACCAGGAATATACCCATGAACCACATTATTAATCTTAACGATACGCATTCGTTACTGCCACAATCTACCAATGCCAGTTCTGCACCAGCATTAACCACCACCCTTGTCCCGGACGAGCAGCGCATCGCGTTCTGGCCTCAGCACTTTGGCAACATACCGCAGTGGATAACCCTCGAACCAACTGTTTTCGCGTGGATGGACCGATTCTGCACGGACTACATCGGCGGTATCTGGAACTTTTACACACTGAGCAACGGCGGGGCGTTTATGTCTCCGGAAGCTGACGATGACAGCAATGAGCCCTGGTCGCTGTTCAACACCATGAACGGTAACGGTGCAGAGCTCAGCGCCGAAGCTGCCGGGATTGCCGTCTGTCTGATGACGTACAGCCACCACCGCATAAAACGCCGTTACACCTTCCCTTAGTTTCGTCATCCCCTATAAAGAGATCCACTCATGCAAACACAATCTGTCTCCACAGTGCGGACAGCTCAGTCACGTCCGTCTCCCGTAGAAATCTGGCAGTTACTGTTGACGTACCTGCTTGACCAGCACTACGGCCTTACGATCAAGGACACACCTTTCAGTGATGGAAATGTCATTAGCGAGCACATTGACGCCGGTATCTCACTGTGTGACGCGGTGAATTTCATCGTCGAAAAGTATGATCTTGTGCGCACTGACCGTTGCGGCTTCTCCATGGCTGAGCAATCACCGTTGATAAGCTGTATCGATATACTTCGGGCCAGAAAAGCAACAGGTCTGATGCAACGTCAGGGTTACAGGGCCGTTACCGATATCACGACTGGTAAATACAGTGTGGCGAAAACATGAAGATAACCACTGAAGCCGCACTCAATATCCTGATTGACTGGCTACGCGACAATATCGACTGTGGATCTGAAATCATCTTTGATAACGATAAAAACAATACGGATTCAGCAACGCTGTTGCCCTGGATAGAACAGGCAAGAAATGATGTTTGTGCTCTTCGCCATCTTCAACGTGAGCAACACACCAAATCCGATTAGCCGCCCTGCCAGCCCTACTCATCACACTCGCATTAGCGCCAGCCCAAACAGGCTGCCGCTTTGCTTTATATAAAGGAAAAAAACAATGTCAGAACTCATCATCTCAGAACCCGAAGTATTAACCGACCACACCGACGTAATTTGCTCCACCAGTATTGAACGCATTGTCACCGGACGTCATGCTGCACTGGCGCAAATTGAAACGCTGATACAGCAACTCGACGATATCTCGACGCTGACCAGCAACATCGGCGGTGGTAAAGCAAATGAATGGGGAGTGCGGCAATACCGCTACGACTGCTGGCTGATGGAGAAAAAAGAAACAGCGATGAAAGCCATTATCCAAAATATCGATCGTGGTATTTGGCGGGACCTGATGAGCAAGTCAGGGATGCTTTCGTTGATGGATGCTCAGGCTCGTGACCAGTGGTACAACAGCCTTGAAAAAGATGATATTCCCGAGATATCTGAAGCCAATATTGCCAGTACCTTTGAGCAACTGCACCAGAGCAAAAGTGACGTATTTGAGCGGGGTGTTATTAACGTGTTCAAAAGCTTATCGTGGAATTTCAAGACAAATAGCCCTTGCAAATTTGGAAATAAAATCATCGTGACGGGGCTGGTCAAATGCGACAGGTGGGGTTTTGGGCTTAACTGGGGATGGCAACGTGATCGTCTTGCTGATCTGGAACGGATGCTAATGATAATCGACGGCAAACCTATTCCCGATAATCGTGAGGACGTGACCCGTCGTTTGAATGATCATATCCATGAAAACCGACACAGTACCCATTATGAGGACGAAATGTTCAGGATTAAGTACTTCCAGAAAGGTACAAGCCACATCACCTTTAAAAAGCCAGACTTGATTGACAGGATGAATGATATTGTTGCGAAGCATTTTCCTGCAATGTTACCTGCCCGCTCCTGAGTTTCTCTTCATCTCATTAAACCATCAGCTTACATGCCGTATGCCGTATGCCGTGGAGCGGCTTTGTTGAATAAATCAGAGTCAGGCGACAG
>NZ_JVEL01000431.1:0-891 GCF_001076875.1 Serratia sp. 506_PEND | reverse complement strand
GCCTGATGGTCCAGATGGTTCGCCGCTTTGAGGGGGCGCAGGCACGCCTGTGTGAGCGGGCAACGGGGAGCGAACTCGAAGAGGTGAGGGTGCTGGTTCAGGCGCTGGCACGGACCTGGGGAGCGCTGATGCCCGATCAGGGCGGCCTGTTTGACGGGCTGATCAGTACCCTGCAACGCGCCTGCCGCCACCTGCAGGCGCAGAACCAGGTGAGTGCAGAGCGCCCGCCTACCCCTGCATCACCGGCAACAGCAACATCACCAGAGCCTGTTATTCGCAATGATCGCATGATCCTGAATATCGACGATGCCGATGAACGGGCATGGCAGCAGACGCTGCTGAAGGTGGCAGACCGCCTGACTGAACACCAGCCGGGTGAGGCGGTGGGCTACCGTCTTCGCCGTTATGCCATCTGGCACACCATTACGTCCCCGCCTGTTGTCAGCAGGGGAAACCGTACGCCGCTGGCGACGGTCTCGCCTGATCGGGTGAGTGAATACGAAGCTGCACTTGCCTGTGCTGATATCGCTCTGTGGCGGCAGACAGAAACGAGCCTCTCCCTTTCGCCTTACTGGTTTGACGGGCACTGGCTGTCGGCACAGATGGCGACAGTGCAGGGATTTATTGATGTTGCACAGGCTATCAGGGACGAAGTCCTGCATGTATTACATCGCCTGCCCGCGCTGAGAACGCTGACGTTCAGTGATGACACCCCTTTTTTATCGTCCCGTTGTGAACAGTGGCTGCGGGCAGCAGAGACGGAACGGGAGGAGGTCTGCGGTGATGTGAACGCCGCGATTGGTGCCTGCCGCGAAGAACAGGGGCTGAGTGCGGCGCTGGCCCTGCTGGAAGACAACATCAGGTCGCAAAGTGAGCCCCGCGAAGCCTTTT
>NZ_JVEL01000430.1:0-1920 GCF_001076875.1 Serratia sp. 506_PEND | reverse complement strand
GCCAGCCGTCCTACACCATTACCACCGGCACTATTCCAGCGTTTGAGGCTGAGGATGGCGAGGTTCCTGAATACAACGGTCTGATCGCCTACTCGGAGTCGGAAGAGCACGGCGTCCTACAGTTGGCCTAATTTATAAAATTCTGCAAAAGGCATTCGCCGAGTGCCTTTGACAGAATAAATGCACTGAATTCTCGTGAGGTGTTCAACTGCATCGCCGAGGTTATATCCAACGAACTAGCAGGAAATTCTATATGAGCGAATCTAAACCGCAAGATGGCAGCACTGTGAAGGGATACCGCACGTTGACCGCCGACGACATCGCGCAAATGAACGATCTGAAAGACATCAGCCGTAATTTTTGCGAACAACTCGACCTTGAACGCACGCACCTCATGCTGGAGACGGTAGAGGCTGGCTCCCCGGAGGAGATCAATCGCATGGAGGCCATGCGCTGCCTGGCTATCGCCCGCACCAAGATGCAGGAAGCCTGCATGTGGGCCTGCCGTGCGGTGGCCCGCCCGGACGCGGATTGCTAACACCATCGGCATTACAGGTGGCCTTTGCGAGGGCCATCGATAATGCAAAATAACCAAAGTCGTCTACCTGCACCCACCGCGCACCCAGCGCACCGGCAGGCTGGTGGCTTTTCTATTTGGAGATTCGGAATGAAACACTTACCCCTGCGAGAAGTGATGCGCAACCTCGGCTTAACCGTCACCGATGACGGCTATGAGTTAAGCAACCCGGCCGGCACTGCGCGCTATGACTTTCATGGTGTGCGTACTACGGTAAGCGGCATCCCTGAATACTTCCCGATCATGCTGTCGGTAAAAGGTGGTTATGTGCCTGTCTTCGATGACCAAGGGCCGCCTGCTGGTGGTTTCCCTGGCGCCGAGGCTTTAGCTGTTAAGCCCAAGCCTGAGGATTATCCTGCGGGCATTCCCCTTGCTATCAATGTTGATAGCGCGTCGCTGACTGCGCTGGAGAGCCAGCTTACGCGCATTGCCGACCTGTACGAACGCATCCAGAAGGCACAGCACCAGGATAAGCCAGTAAGTAACTTCTATGACGACAAAGGCGTCCTGCGTTTGCAGATTGGCAAGTTTGGTATCAAAACAGCTAATCCTCCGCGTTCTGACTTCACAGTTAATGCTGGTCAAGTATTCATTGGCGATGCGTTGGTCAAAGATGCAGTTATTTCAAACTGTATTCTTAGCTCCGAACTGGATAAAGAACGCCAGGATTGCCTGAAGCGTGAAGTGCAGGCCATCATTGAACGCGAGCTACAGCCCGGCGGCAAGCTCTGGCGGTTTATCGGTGAACGCTAAGAAGCCTTACGGCAGCAAGTGGCAAGCTGAACGGCTTGTGTTCCTGCGGGAGAATCCTCTGTGTGCTATGTGTCAGCAGATGGGGCGTATTGAGCCAGCAACAGTGGTGGATCACATCGTGCCGCACCGCATGAAAGAAGCGAAGACGCCCGAGGAAATGAAGAAAGCTCAGCACCTGTTCTGGAGCCGCAAGAACTGGCAAGGCTTATGTAAACCACACCACGACTCCACAAAGCAACGTATGGAGAAGACCGGCAAGGTAATAGGGTGTTCGCCCGACGGCCTGCCGCTCGACCCTGCGTCGCACTGGAACCGCTGACAGCGGCGTTTTAACGCGGTGGGGAGGGGCGGGGTAAGAGTTCACCCCTCTTGCCCTTAAAGACCGCCGCTTGTCATTTGTGCGCACAACCGCGAAATGAAAAGTTTTTTTCTGGGAGGTTCCGATGGCAGGACGACGCCCGAAACCGTCCCACCTCAAGGTGGTCACCGGCAATCCGGGCAAACGTAAACTTAATGATAAAGAGCCGCAACCGGCGAGAGAAATTCCCAGCCCACCTTCGCACCTGACGGATTGGGGGAAAACGGCCTGG
>NZ_JVEL01000429.1:0-626 GCF_001076875.1 Serratia sp. 506_PEND | reverse complement strand
GCGGCTTTTTCACCTGGAAAATCCGGCAGTTGGTACGCAGTCCGGTACGCCACAGCGCCGGTCGCACAATGGCCTCGTAACGGGTACGCCGGAATCCCGTATCCCCCTGCGCAAAATGGCTCACGATCCCGTTGACCCGCCGCTGTAGTTCACCGTTGTACCAGACCATCAGCTCACAGGGCTGGTCCAGTACGTCGCCAAAATCAATCCCGGGCTGCGGGCTTGCCAGTTTCAGGCTCAGCGCAAACGGTGCATTCAGGGCTTCCTTCAGCTCAAATTCCACCACCGCAAACGTGCTGGCAGATAACTTCTCCATCCTGACTGTAAACTGCAGTCCCGTACCATCCGCCATGTCAACTCTCCTCTCTCAGGGCAATGGCTACCGCACGCCCGGCTTTCACCGTTCGGGGTCAATGTCTCTCTCAGTGTTCAGGTCTGGCCGGCGCCACACCTCAGCACTGAATAACCCGGGCCGAAGCCCGGGCGGTATGACGGTTATGCGGCAACCGGCTTACGCCAGTCGTCGCTGCCGGACGAACCGGATTTGAGGTGATCCCAGGTAATCTTGCGGTACGCCAGTGAGACTTCAATGAGCTGGGTGAAGTCCGATTTTTCCGCATCCTGGC
>NZ_JVEL01000428.1:0-5138 GCF_001076875.1 Serratia sp. 506_PEND | reverse complement strand
CCCTCACCCTCCACACACTCTGGAGAATGTTGTATAAGGTCATTAGCGATGAAACCAAGTGTTTCATCTGACTGCGGCATGATTCCCCTTTCTTTATACTTGAATTTTGCAACCTTCCATTTAGCGACCTGTGAATAAACAGCCTCGCTGTCATCAACGTATACAATGTCCTGCTTCAGTCCTTTATCTGAATTAATAGCAAACAGCGTTACACCACCAATGCGCGTTGAATCCACCCACGCCTCCAGCTGTGATTGCGAATTCCAGAAAAGATTGAATTTGTTGCTCCCAAAACCACCGGTAACACCTTGCCGACATGCTATTCCTGAAAAGAAAACGGTATTTGTAGAGCCAAGGCCAAGGTTTTTACGTGCAGCGTCCTTGTCTGGTAAATCGAGAAGATTATTGCTCTTGAACACCGCACCCGACACCGTATTAGCAACGGCATTTAAATCACTTTGATTGGCTTTTTTGTTCAGTTCTGTTTTGTCAGCCTTGAGATTAAGTGCAGATGTAAAGCTATTCCAGGCCGGGCCGGTGTAAGTGCTGCCGTCAGGCAACGTCACCGTGATGTTTCCGGTGCCGCTGAATACCTGTTGCCAGTTGTTTTTATCGAGGTTCAGCCCGCGTAGCGCTTTCGCCGTCTCTGCGGCAAGCTGAGCGGTAATGGTGTTCATCGCGTCGCGCGGAACGGCATACCATGCTGCGCCTGCCTGCGTTGGGCCGTCATAGGCTTTAATCAGCGTCGCCTGGGTGGCGCTATCAACAGTTTTCACCGGTAACGTATAAGTGACGCCGCCGACGACGCTCACGATGAAATCACCGGCTTTCAGCTCGGTATTGAACGCCGTCCCCGTACCTTTCACTACGGCGGAATTATTCGTTAGGGTAAGAGTGCCTGCGGGCATAGTGCTCTCCTGAATTTAGGCAAAAAAAACCGGCGGCAAGCCGGGTTGTTAAAGGTCTTTAGGTGTTAGAAATATTTGTCCGAGTCCAAAATTACCATTCGGTGATTCAGCGTCATTGTTCTCCCTATGAGGTTTTTACCGTCACCAAACTTTGCGCCTTTTCTCCCATAAACTCTGCCACCTTGCATGCCTACGCCGAGATAGAAAAGATAAGTCCAGTTAGCTGTCCCCTCACCCAGAAAACCATAATTCAACACCGGAACCATCGGGCGGGATAATCCCGTCTCAATAGAACCCGTTCCATTCATTATTTGATAAGAGCTATATGAAACTGGCGTGTAACCCGTAGTAAAAACCAAGTCCCCAAAGTTATTCCAGATAGCAATTCCATAATCAGGCATCTGCAAATCGGGTACAGTTGCCACAACACATATTCGCATCGTGGCACTAATGCCGTCACTTGTAGCGCCGTGACCGTTATTAATAATTCGCCAGCCACGTATGGCATCAGTATACAGGCCATCCCCATCAGGCATAATGGTTAACTCATCGTTAGCATTGAACCAGCTAACATAGATTACAGAGTTTTCACGTCCTTGAACCCAGTCAGGTATACGCCAATATCCAGTAAAGTTAATTTCTTCCATATGTGTAATATATGAAATCTGTGATTTACCCAATGTTGCAAACTGAACTGAATCTGTCATGAGTATACCGTATTCCGGCGGGTCACTCGCAGGCAACGTTTCGAATACCTTTCCTCGAAATGAAAGATTAGTTGCACCACCTCTGTAACTGTCAGACCACGTCTTGATACCGTCATTTTCCCTGACATATCCGGTGAGGTTACTTATGTTAGGTATTTCATAATAATACCGTTCCATCGGAACTAAAAAAATGTCGCTGCCTGGTGAAATTCCCGGCAATGGCGTCCATGCGTTACCATCGCGAAGGTTTACATTAATTGGGCCATCATAAACCTGCCTGACCATGCGCAGCCCGGAGTTAAACTCAATCATTTTACCGTTTTGCGCCCGGGTCAGAATGCCGTACTCTTCCGCCATAACTGTTACCTCAGTTTACCGATTCGCAATACCAGCTGATTAGAGCTGTTGTAATAATCGTCACGGATGTTCGTCATCACTCGGCGTCCCTGACCAGGGCTGTTTCCGTTCATTTCAAACTCGCCATTTCTGAAGTTAATACTCAACCCCTGCTGGCCCGGCTGATAGTTATCAGATGACAGACGATCTGATAGTTTCGCCGTCCCAATTGAGGCATCCGCAATTTTTGCTGACGTGATTGAAGCATTTCGAATAAACGCATCGCTGATAAACACCTGGCCGTTAACCACAGCGAACGGTGAATATTGCGTATCGCCGCTGCCGCTCATTAGCACAAACTGATTGGCGTTGAATCCGATACGGGTAATGACGGGTTTGCCGGTTTCCGCCAGCACGGCGATCGACATGCCCGCGTTGTAGAACACGCCGTTAACCCTCACACCGGCTTTCAGTGTGTGGATTGCCGTTGCGCCGTCGGCATCGACTGTTGCCGTCAGCTTGTCCTCCAGTACCGCTGTCACGTCGTCAATCTGGGCCTGCACCTGCGTAGACAGTTCGGCCAGGGCGTGATCGACTTCCGCTATCGTGGTTTTCACGATGAGGATGTCGGCACGCACTTCACCATACTGCGCCCACTGGTGCTCAACCGTCGCGTTGTTGGCAAGCGCGTTCTGGATGATGGCCTCAATGTTTGTGTCAATGTCGCCAGTGAGGCGGTCGCCGTCTTTGTCGGTCAGAAACCCATCGCCGATACTCTCCAGGTAGTCACCGGCATTTGCGTTGGATTGCCCCTTAATCCAACCTGTCCAGTCGCCCTGATTGCCGGTACGGTCTTGCAACCGCGCGCGGAACCAGAATTCCTGCCCCGCCTTCAACCCGGTCATGGTGTGCGTGTGCAGCGGGTACGGGATATCGGCCAGCAACATCGCATTATTCCCGGCGGCGTTATCTGCATACTGAATTTCGGTTTTCAGTGTGTCCTCGGCCCCGTCTGGGAATCCCCAATCGAGCTGGATGCCCCATAACAAAGGCGATGCCTTGAAGCCAACCGGCACCGGCGGCTTGCCTTCTTTCCCCTTCAGGTAGGTTTCCATCGACGTCGCCCAGACGGACGATATATCGCTGGCGTTGATAGCCCGCACGCGCACCAGGTAGCGCCCAGCGTAAATGCCTGGCACCTCGAATCCCAACGCAGATGTGCGCGGCACCGATACCCAGTTACCATTATCTTTCCGCCATTCCGCCTCATAGGCAATCGCATTATCCACTGCCCCCCAGGCGGCGCGCAGGGTGGTAATCGCGATACCCTGGCTCACCGAGGAGTAGCTGTCGATGGTGATGTTTTTCGGCGGGGCTTGCACGCCAGGAGGAATAATCGATATCGGGCGATCGTCGATGCGCGCGCCGGTATCGATGCGGGCGTACTTGTTCGGGTCATGCTCGGTAGCATTAATCGTAAAGGTGTTATCGCCATTATCGGCAATACCCACCACACGGTAGAGCTGAACAGCCAGATCATCAGCGTCGATAGACCAGGCAGACTCCGGCACGGGTATCTCGCTATAGGCCGTGGTAACGGTCACCACTCGATCATTCACCGCCTGCACGGTGCGAGCCTGTGCTTTGCCTGAAGGCAGGTTTACGATCAGGCGGTCGCCAACTTTAGCACCCGGCTTTCTGTCCAGTGTTAACTTGCGACCGTCCACCGCACTGATACGCCCACCGATCACCCGACCGGCAACCATCTGATCGGCCACGCCGACGATATGCCCCGGCATGGGGATCATGCCATCGAGGCCAACAGAGAAAGTAACCGTGCGGTCTTTGCTGTTGGTCAGCAATGCCCAGCGGCCCCGGCGGTTTGCCTCGCTCTGGCGGGTACATCCGATAGCCGTCAGCTCGGTTTGGTTCACGTCGTAGCGGCGTACCAGGTCGCTATCAAATACAGCCTCTATCGCATCGGCGTAGTGGTTCGCCGGATCAGACCAACTGACCATCGCGGTGCTGTATCGGGTGCGTTCGCTGGCCGACGAGTAGGTAAACTTGCCGTCGATAACGTTGGCACGGGTATAGGTGAAGTCCATATCGCGCGGCATATCCGCCAGGGCGACCATTTGGTTTTGTCCCCAATAGGTCATGCCACGGAAGATACCGGCCAGATCGCTTAGCACCGTCCAGGCATCCTCGCGGGATTGAATGTAAACGTTGCAGGTAAAGCGTGGCTCCATGCCATCACCGCCGCGACCATCTGGCACCGGCTGATCGCAATACTGTGCGATGCGGTACAGTTCAGTCTCGGATACCTGGGTTGAGTCGATGCGATCACCCAGGCCAAAGCGCTCAGCCAAGAGAATGTCGTAGAACACCCAGGCCGGATTATCGCTGTAGGCCCACTTAAAGCCCCCTGTCCAGACGCCGGTATAGCTGCGCGTTTCCGGGTCATAGTTGTCAGGCACGCGGATCACTCGCCCACGCGGCGCGCAACTGATCTTCGGGATGTTCGGAAACTGTTTGGAATCGAACTCAACGTACAACAGCGCAGTGTTCGGATAACGCAATTTGGCATCGATAATTTCGGTCAACGCCTCGATGTTCATACGATCGGCGATCCGGGCGCTGTTAGCGTTAGGCGTCAACCGGCGAACGCGCACCTGCCAGCCCGTGGTGGCCTTAGGTAAGTTGATGCGGTGAGAACGTTCATAAAGCGAGGTGGTTTTGTCGTCGATTGCTGCCGTTAACATTTCCTGATAGCTGCCGCCATCAGTGGCCACATCAACGGCGTATTCGATGCGGTAGCCGTTAACGTCGCCGTTGTCCTCTTGCTTTTGCAGCATCGGCCAGCCAAAGCGCAGACGCACAGCGGAAAGCTGCAGGTTCGATACTGACCGCACCCACGGCGTGCCGCTTTTTAGTTCTGTGCCGACGGTGATCTCGTTTTCGACAGCAGGAATACCCTGGATATAGTCCTGTACCTGCGTACCTGGGCGAAACTCCCAGCGGAAGCCGGGGAAATTTTCAGAGCCATCGGCATTAAGTGCGGGGGTGCCGTCAGCAAAAATGTTTGTGCCATCCAGCCCACCAGCAAACTCTCCCTCTCCCAGGGCAAATAACATCTTCGCTCTGGCGATCGATTGAATGCTGTCCGGCGATTCTACCGGCGTGTGGC
>NZ_JVEL01000427.1:0-20431 GCF_001076875.1 Serratia sp. 506_PEND | reverse complement strand
CCGACAGAATACGGCTGCTGCGGGTGACAAAGTCCTGCTCCAGCAGGTGGTCGATCTCGGTCAGTTCGAACGCCGGCAGCTCCAGCGGGAAGAACAGCCCCTGCTGCTTGCCCAGGCCTTGTTTGATCGCCTGCGCGAAGCTGACCTGCTCGTTGTGATCCTTAAGGTTGTACAGTTTCATGCGTTATCCCAGTAGTCGAGCGCCTGCGGTATCCAGACGGCAAATATGAACAAAACCTTCGTCGTTTTGCAGATAGTGTTGTTGCAGCCAGGCGGCCATGCGTTGCGCGGTGGCGCCGTCGTTGCAGACGGCGAACAGCGTCGGGCCGGAGCCGGAGATGCCGCAGGCCAATGCGCCGATGTCCTGCGCCGCCTTGCGCGCTTCGGCGAAGCCCGGCAGCAGCCGGGTGCGGTACGGTTCGGCGATCACGTCCTGCATCAATTTGGCGGCCAACTGCGGCTGCCGGGTATGGCAGGCATGAATAAAGCCGGCCAGATAGCGGCCGTGGCTGATGCAATCCTGACGACGGTATTGCGCGGGTAAAATGGCGCGCGCTTCGGCGGTGGAGACCTTGATGCCCGGATAGGCCATGACCCACAGCCAATCGTCGAAGCACGGCACCTCCTGGCTGATAATGCCTTCTTCTTCCAGCATCAGCTGCAGGCCGCCCAGATAGCAGGGCGCCACGTTGTCATAATGCACGCTGCCGGAAATGCGGCCTTCCAGCTCGCCCATCAGGCCGAGCAGCGTCGTCTTATCCAGCGGGCGATCGCAAAATTCGTTCATCGCCATTAGCCCGGCCACCACCGAACAAGCGCTGGAGCCCAGCCCCGATCCGATCGGCATGTTCTTTTCCAGCCGCATCGCCACCGGCACTTCGCGGCCGATCTCCTGGCAGAAACGCTCCCAGCATTGATAAACGATGTTCTCTTTCGGCTCGGCCGGCAGCTTGCTGACGAAGCGCCCGGCATTCTGCAAACTGAACGTCTCGGCGGCTTCCACGCTGACGCAGTCGCCCAGCAGCGTGCCGTCGATCGGCGAAACCGCCGCGCCCAGCACATCGAAACCGACGCTAACGTTACCGATCGAGGCCGGTGCATACACCTTAACCATATTAAACTCCCAACTTCCATGACAGTGTGCGCAGCAGATCGGCGAACACGCCCGCTGCGGTCACATCGTTACCGGCGCCGTAGCCGCGCAGCACCAGCGGCAGCGGCTGATAATAACGGCTGTAGAAGGCCAGCGCGTTCTCGCCGTTCTTCACTTTATACAACGGATCGTTGCCGTCCACCGCCTCGATGCGCACCTTACATCGCCCTTCGTCGATCAGACCGACATAGCGCAGCACCTTGCCTTGCTCGGCGGCATTGGCCACGTTGCGCGCGAACTCTTTATCCAGTTCCGGCAGCCGCGCCAGGAAATGGTCCACGTCGCCCGACGCGTCGAAGGACGGCGGCAGCACCGGCTCGACCTCGATATCGCTCAGCTCCAGCTTGTAACCGGCCTCGCGCGCCAGGATCAGCAGCTTGCGCGCCACGTCCATACCGGACAGATCGTCGCGCGGATCCGGCTCGGTGTAGCCATTGGCTCTGGCCTGCAGGGTCGCCGCCGACAGCGACAGCCCTTCGTCCAGCTTGCCGAAGATAAAGGACAGCGAGCCGGACAGGATGCCGGAGAAGCGCACCAGCTCATCGCCGGCGTTCAGCAGGTTTTGCAGGTTCTCAATCACCGGCAAACCGGCGCCGACGTTGGTGTCGTACAGGAACTTGCGGTGCGAACCGGCGGCGGCGGCGCGCAGTTGCTGATAATAGTTCATCGACGAGGTGTTGGCCTTTTTGTTCGGCGTTACCACATGGAAGCCGTCCGCCAGGAAGTCCACGTATTGATCGGCCACCGCCTGGCTGGAGGTACAGTCGACGATCACCGGGTTCAGCAGGTGATACTCCTTCACCAAACGAATCAGGCGGCCGAGATTGAACGGCTCCTGCGCGCCGGCCAGCTCGTCGCGCCAGCTGTCCAACGCGATGCCATGCACGTTGGTCAGCATCACGCGCGAGTTGGCGATGCCGCACACCCGCAGATCGATATGTTTTTGTTTCAGCCACGGCTGCTGGCGGTAGATCTGCTCGATCAGCGCCCCGCCGACGCCGCCGACGCCGATGACGAACACTTCGATCACCTGATCGGTGTTGAACAACATCTGGTGGCTGACGCGCACGCCGGTGGTAGCGGAGTCATTGCTGACCACCACCGAGATTGAACGTTCGGAAGAGCCCTGGGCGATGGCGACGATATTGATGTTGGCGCGCGCCAACGCGGAGAAGAAGCGCGCGGAAATGCCACGCAGGGTGCGCATGCCGTCGCCGACCACCGAGATGATCGCCAGGCGCTCCATGACGTCCAGCGGATCCAGCACGCCGTCTTTCAATTCCAGATAGAACTCCTCCTCCAGCGCGCGGCGGGCGCGCTGCAGTTCGCCCTGCGGCACGCAGAAGCTGATGCTGTATTCGGAAGAGGATTGGGTGATCAGCACCACCGAAATGCCGGCGCGTGACATCACGGCGAACACCCGCGCGGCCATGCCGACCATGCCTTTCATGCCCGGGCCGGAGACGTTGATCATCGCCATATTGTTCAGGTTGGTGATGCCTTTCACCGGCATTGCGTCATCGGTGCTGTCTTTGCCGATCAGCGTGCCGGGGGCTTGCGGGTTAGAGGTGTTTTTTATCAGGCATGGGATTTGGAATTGGGCAATCGGCGTGATGGTGCGAGGGTGCAACACTTTGGCGCCGAAATAGGAAAGCTCCATCGCCTCCTGGTACGACATCGATTTCAGCAGCCTGGCGTCCGGCACGGTGCGCGGATCGCAGGTATACACGCCGTCGACGTCGGTCCAGATTTCGCAACAGTCGGCGCGTAGGCAGGCGGCCAGCACCGCGGCGGAATAGTCGGAGCCGTTGCGGCCCAGCACCACCAGCTCGCCCTTGTCGTTACCGGCGGTGAAACCGGCCATCAGCACGATGTGGTCGGCCGGGATCGCCGCTGCGGCGATGCGCAGCGTGGACTCGGCGATATCCACGGTAGACTCCAGGTAGTGGCCCTGCGCCAGCAGTTTCTCCACCGGGTTGATCACCGTGACCGGGTAGCCCTTGGCGCGGAACACCCCTTCCATGATGGCGATGGAGAGTTTTTCGCCGCGGCAGATGATCGCCGCGTTCACGCTGTCCGGGCACTGCCCCAGCAGCGAGACGCCGTGCAGCACCTGTTTGAGCTGCGCGAATTCCTGATCGACCACGCCTTTCAGGCGATCGTATTCAAAGCCCGGCAGCGCCTGCGCCAGCCCGCTCAGCAGGTCGGCAAAGATCCGCTCGGCGTCGCTGATATTCGGCAGAATGTCCTGGCCCGCCACCGTTTTGTCGATCATCGCCACCAGATGGTTGGTGATCTTTGCGGGGGCGGACAAGACCGTGGCTACCTGCCCTTGACGCGCATTACTCTCCATGATGTCGGCGACGCGCAGAAAACGTTCTGCATTCGCCACCGAGGTTCCGCCAAATTTCAGCACTCGCATGTGTGATCTCTCCGAATTTAAGCCGAAAAAAAAGCCCGCACTGATTAGGTGCGGGCTTTTTTCTGTGTTTCCTGTGCGCGTCAGCCCGCCCCGTTACCTGTGGTATCGGTGGTGGTAATAATTGTGGTTTTCAGGCTGATGTTGCGCATGTTGTCTGTCTGTCTCATGAAATACTCTGTCCCCTCTATTGGTTAAAGCAATCGCTATCCCAAGTCAAACTATTTCTTTTTTTTGCTTATTTTCCGTTCAGCGGCGGTAATGCGCGATGCAACAGGTGAAAAGCAAAATGACAGAACAAAAAAACAACTTAAAGCCGATTTACTAGTGGATCACGCTGGGTAACCGTCTGATGGAGCCGCTATCACTTGGCGAGTTTTTTTTCGATGTCGTGCAGCAGCGTATGCAGCATCGCCGTATCTCGCTGTTGCAGCGCGCCGAGACGCTGGTGCAGCCAGTCGCGCAATTTTTGGTCATCGCCGACATCCAATGCGCTCAACAAGGCATCGGCGCGGCGGCGCAGCGCCTTAAGCTGCCCTTCCGACGCCGCCGTTTCCTGTGGCGTATTGACACCCATCAGGCTCGCCAGCTGGTAGCAGTACACCATCACCGCCTGGCCCAGGTTAAGCGACGGATAGTCCGCCTGCATCGGCACGCCGGTCAGCAAGTCCGCCAACGCCAGCTCTTCGTTGGTCAAGCCGGAATCTTCGCGGCCGAACACCAGCGCGGCCTGGCCGACCCACTGCTTACGCTCGCTCAGCTGTTCCAGCAGTTCGGGCGGCGTACAGTAGTAGTGAAAGCGCGCGCGGCTGCGGGCGGTGGTGGCGACGGTAAAATCCACGCCCGCCAGCGCCTGCTCTAGCGTGGCGAACGTTTGCACGCCGTCGAGGATCTCGCCGGCACCGTGCGCCACCCAGCGCGCCGCCGGCTGCAGGTGCGCCTCGCTGTCGACGATGCGCAACGACGTGAAGCCCATGGTTTTCATCGCGCGCGCCGCCGCGCCGACATTTTCCGGCCGCGCCGGAGCCACTAAAACAATATGAAGCTGCATCACTCTTCCACCGAAGGCGGGCCTGCGTTTTTGACGATGGCGCAGCGCCCGCTTATATTTACAATTACGTAACAATAAACGCGTTAATAGCAACAAACAAGATTAAACGGCTCGTTGAGCTAATAAACCCATCGTAATAGTCATTATTCGCGCTTATGTTTTACTGTGTTTATTTATCAATAAGTTAAAACAACGCGATGATCAATAAGCGAATAATTGTATCCTATCGGGCCGGATAATGCTGAATCGTTCACAGAATTTGAGGTTCTGTGACTTAAACTGGCATTTCTGTAAGTGTTTTTCACAAATCTGTTAACGTGCTACAATTGAATTTGATATATGTCAACAAAGCGTAGTTTTGTTGGGTGATGAATTCGGCACGCGCTGTTATATTGCTGTTAATGGGGTTAGGATATGCGCCGTTTCGGCACCCCAGGGGTTGTAGGGAACAGCATCCCCACCAGGCTAGCGATCTTGTTGACATGAGATGGAAAGTGCATCAAGAACGAGTTTACGTACTTTAGTCATTTGCTGAGAGGGAACGTGGCGCTATCTCTGCCCTCCTCTAAGAAAACAAAGACTTCTGTACTTCCGATTTTCTATTTTGTTGGCAATTTTAGGTAGCAAATATGCAGACCCCGCACATTCTGATTGTCGAAGACGAGTTAGTCACTCGTAACACCCTGAAGAGCATTTTCGAGGCGGAAGGCTACATTGTTCATGAAGCCAATGATGGTGCAGAGATGCACAATATCCTGTCTGAAAATGATATCAATCTGGTCATCATGGACATCAACCTGCCAGGCAAAAACGGCCTGCTGTTGGCGCGCGAACTGCGTGAACAGGCCAGCGTCGCCTTGATGTTCCTGACCGGTCGCGATAACGAAGTGGACAAAATCCTCGGCCTGGAAATCGGCGCCGACGATTACATCACCAAGCCGTTCAACCCGCGTGAGCTGACCATCCGCGCGCGCAACCTGCTGTCGCGCACCATGAACCTGGGCAGCCTGGGCGAAGAGCGCCGCCTGGTCGAGAGCTACAAGTTCAACGGGTGGGAGCTGGACATCAACAGCCGTTCTTTGATCAGCCCGGCCGGCGAACAATACAAGCTGCCGCGCAGCGAATTCCGCGCCATGCTGCACTTCTGCGAAAACCCGGGCAAGATCCAGTCGCGCGGCGAACTGCTGAAGAAAATGACCGGCCGCGAGCTGAAGCCGCATGACCGCACCGTGGACGTCACCATCCGTCGCATTCGCAAACACTTCGAATCGACGCCGGACACGCCGGAAATCATCGCCACCATTCACGGCGAAGGCTACCGCTTCTGCGGCGATCTGGAAGAGTAATTCCGGCCTGCCGTCATGAAAACGGGGTTCAGCATGCTGAACCCCGTTTTTTTATTTCGTCTCAGCCCACGGCATGATCGGCACCGCGCTCAACGCGTTCTTCGGCGAACCGTCGATCACCTTGTCGGAGTAGCTCAGGTAAATCAACGAATTGCGCTTGGCGTCATAGAAGCGCACCACCTGCAACTTCTTGAACACCAGCGAGGTGCGTTTCTGGAACACCACATCGCCTTCCGCCTTGCCGTTTTTGATCTTGTCGCTCAGCTCGATAGGCCCCACCTGTTGGCAGGAAATGGCCGCGTCGGCGGTGTCCTCCGCCAGCCCCAGGCCGCCTTTGATGCCGCCGGTTTTGGCGCGGCTGATATAACAAGTTACATTTTTAACGTCCGGATCGTCGAACGCTTCCACCACGATTTTGTGGTCCGGCCCTAACAATTTAAACACCGTATCAACGGAGCCCACCTGCTCCGCCTGCGCGCTGCCAACGGTTGCGCAAACCAAACCGAATAAAAATATCCAGCTTTTTTTCATTTACTTAACTCCGGTATAACCTTGCTGCAAAAATAGGTTCGGCGGTCGCCATTATTTATGTCTAAGCTCACGGAATCGGTTTTTACGGGTCCGCACCGTCCGTTTTAGCACAGAGCGTGACAAAAATCTTTGAGAGTCGCGGAGTAAAAAAATTGCTATGATGCGGCGTCGTTATTTCTTTGCGCCCACTACGGTGTACCCCAATCCAACTCTGGCGCGGCATGCGCAGCAGAGGCAAAGAGTGCAACGCATAATGGCTCATGGATCGGTCTGATAGCGCAGCACCAGCGTGACGAATCAACAGTTCGGGTTCCTACCCCCAAGCTTTACGAGGAAGATCTATGGATCAAGCCGGTATCATTCGTGATCTGCTTAGCTGGCTGGAAAGCCATTTGGACCAACCCTTGTCGCTGGATAACGTGGCGGCCAAGGCAGGCTACTCCAAATGGCATCTGCAACGGATGTTCAAAGATATTACCGGTAACGCCATCGGTGCTTACATCCGGGCAAGGAGGCTGTCCAAAGCCGCCGTCGCGCTGCGTTTGACCAGCCGGCCGATTTTGGATATCGCCCTGCAATATCGCTTCGACTCGCAGCAGACCTTCACCCGCGCCTTCAAAAAACAGTTTGCGCAGACGCCGGCGCTGTACCGCCGCGCCGAAGACTGGAACGCATTCGGCATCTGTCCGCCGATCCGTCTGGGAGCCTTCACCCTGCCGCAGCCGGAATTCGTCTCGCTGCCGGACAAGCACCTGGTCGGCCTGACCCAAAGCTACTCCTGTACGCTGGAACAGATCACCACCGTGCGCACCGAACTGCGCTCACAGTTCTGGCGTCAGTTCCTCGGTGACGTCGAAACCCTGCCGCCGGTGCTGTACGGGCTGCACCACTCGCGACCGAGCCAGGAGAAGGACGACGAACAGGAAGTGCTGTACACCACGGCGCTGGAGCCGGATCAGGTGCCTGACAAGGTACAGGAAGGCCAGCCGCTGGTGTTGCCGGGCGGTGAGTTTGCGATGTTCAGCTACGAAGGGCCCACCGAGGGACTGCAAGACTTTATTCTGACGGTCTACGGCACCTGCCTGCCGGCGCTCCAGCTGACGCGCCGCAAAGGGCACGACATCGAGCGCTTCTATCCGAAAGGCGAGCGCCGTCCGCATCAGGCGCCTATCGAGATCAAGTGCGATTACCTGATCCCGATTCGGCGTTAACGCTGCAGTTCGTCCAACGCGGGCATGTCCAAATGCGTGACATCGCCCGCCGTTTCCACGATCCAGCCGGAAGCCAGCCACGGGCTCTGCTGGTGATCGACGCGCGACAGTGAGCAGTTGCGCAAGCGCAGGCGGCGTTCCGCATAGGCCGGCAGCCCCAGCACCGTACTGATCAAACACCCCAACGCGATGCCATGACTGACGAGCAGCGGCTTGCTGCCTTCAGGCAGCATCAGGCAACTCTCCAGCGCGGCGCGCATGCGCTCGCCCAGCTCCTCCATGGATTCGCCTTGAGGGATACGGCCGTCAGGAGTACCATCGACCATCTGTTTGCGCCACTGCTCTTCCTGCGGCGTCAAACTGTCGATCAGGCGTTCTTCCAGAACCCCCATGTGCAGCTCACGCAAACGCGGATCGCTAATCACTTCGCAGCCACAGGCGTCGGCGATGATCTGCGCGGTGCGCCGCGTGCGCCCCAGATCGCTGGTAATGATGTGCGTAATGCCTTCTTTGCTGACGCGCCTGGCGACCAGACGGGCCTGGTGTTCACCCATGGCGGTTAACGGGCTGTCGGACTGACCCTGGATACGGCGAGCCGCGTTCCATTCCGTTTCGCCATGGCGAACGAGGTATACCTGTAACATTTTTGTTTTCCGTTATACTGCGTGAAATTTGCGTTTATCCCCGGCCCGGCGGCGCTTTTGCCGCTGCCCGGCGTATCGGCCAGAAGGATATCAAACCCGTTATGTACCATGTTGTCGCTGCAACTACCAACCCGGCAAAGATCAAGGCTATTCAACTCGCCTTCGATGACGTCTTTGGCGCGGGCCAATACCGCATTGAATCCGTTGACGTCGCCAGCGGCGTCTCGCTGCAGCCGATAGGCAACCACGAAACCCGCACCGGTTCGCGTCAACGCGTCATGGAAGCGCGCCAGGTCAGGCCCGAGGCCGATTTTTGGGTCGGCGTGGAAGCCGGGATTGAAGAGAATATGACCTTCGCCTGGATGACCATCGAGAACCCGCACATCCGTGGCGAATCCCGCTCGGCGAGCCTGATGCTGCCGGAAGTCATCTTACAAGGTATTCGCGCCGGTCGCGAATTGGGCAGCGAAATGGCGGCGATCACCGGCAACGCCGAGGTGAAACGTCAGGGCGGCGCCATCGGCGTCTTCACCGACGGCCGGCTGAGCCGCACCAGCGTTTACCACCAGGCGCTGCTGCTGGCTCTGGTGCCGTTCCACAACGCCATCTATCAGCAATAACGCTGAGTCTGCTAGGGCGCGTCGTGCAACAGCTGCTGCTCAAGCCACTGTTTCAGCGCGGGTGAAGCCGCTTTCAGGCTGTTCGATCCGCGGGTGATGGTGGCGATCCCCGCGCCCAGTTCATTTTTTAACTCGCGCTGGCTCATCTCGCCGCGCATCAGTTCCTGAATGATCCGCACCCGGGTGCCCAGCGCGGTGCGCTCGTCCGGCGTCAACATCAGCTGCAGCAGCGGTTGATGCAGTTCTTGCGCAAAGGAATTCTGCAGCAGCGCGACGAAGCGCAGCCAATCCTCATTGCCTTGTTCTGAAAGAGCGGGGTCGTTTAACGATAATTGCGTCATGGCAGCCACCATACTATTTAACTAGTACAGCAGCATACCATAGGGCCGTCAAAATCAATAACGTCTCTGCCACTCGGCGTCGGTCAGCACCTTGGCCGGCCGGTGCGTCAGATAACGGTAAAACGCATCATAAGCCAGCACGTTCTTGACGTAGCCGCGAGTTTCAGAGAACGGAATGCTTTCGATGAATGCCACCGGATCGATCCGCCCCGCGCTGTTGCCCAGCCAGGTATTCACCCGCGACGGACCGGCATTATAGGCGGCGCTCGACAGAATGCGGTTGCGGCCGAACTGCTGATAGACCGACTCCAGATAGCTGGTGCCAATGGTGATATTGGTCTGCGGATCGAACAGTTGGCTCGGGCCGACATAGCCGGGAATATTGTACATCTGCACCGTATGCTGCGCGGTGCGCGGCATCACCTGCATCAGGCCGGTAGCGCCAACCGGCGACTGCGCTTTCGGATTCCAGGCGCTCTCCTGACGCGCGATCGCCATCGCGTAGCTGGTGGTGATCCCCTTGTCATCGGTCGCGCGGCGGAACTCCTGCGGCCAGGCGACCGGGAAACGCTCCTCCAGATGATCCCACAGCTTGCCGACGATGGTCGCCTGCACGCTCAGATCGGCCCATTTTTGCTCAAAGGCGTAGCGCGCCAGCGCTTCTTGTTCCGGCCGGCTGCGGCTGGCGACATACGAGCCCCACTCGCTGCGGGCCAGGTTGTCCATATTCCAGTACATCAGCTCACGCACCCGGGCGACCTCCGGCCCGTCGACCAGCGACGTGCGCGGCTTGGCCGCCACCGCCACCATCACCGGATAAGTGGCGTTCAGCTTCTGCGCCGCGACCATCGGATAGAAGCCGCGTTCGGTCATCAGGTTACGCAACATCTCCTCGCCTTCGGCGCGTTTGCCTTCGTCCATCAGTTGACTGGCGCGCCAGTAGCGCCACTCATCCTTGTTGCGCGACTCTTCCGGCAGGCGGGCCAGCCAGGTCGCGACGCCCTGCCGATCGCCGTTGCCCAACGCCATGCGTACTCGGCGCTCCAACAGCGAAGGCGAACGGCTGCGCAGAATCACCTGATCGCGCCACTGCGCCTGCTCGTAGGTAGCGTCGCTGCCCATCAGGCGCCAGGCCACCGCCTCTTCCAACCCCAGCCGTTCGTCGTCGCTCATTTTCTGCAACCGCGCGAGCGTCGGGATCATCGCCCGCGCGTTTTCCACATCCTGCCGCGCCAGGCGTTCAAAGGCGATGCCGGTGGCGGCACGGGTAAAGTCAGTCGGCCCCACGCTGCGGGCGAAGGCTTCCACGGTGGTCGGATCGTTTTGCAAGCGCACCAGGGCGTTGCCCATGGTTTGATAGTCGGCCGGCAACTGGCCGTAAAGGTTGCTGACCAGCGAACTGTTACCCTCTTTCAACGCCAGCTTCATGCGCGCCAGAATATCCAGCGGCGTTTGCTTGCCTGCGCCGCGCCAGACGCTGAACAGACGATCGCAGGCGCTCGGCAACGTTTTGCCGTTCAACCACAGTTCATCGGCGCCGCTCCAGGCCGCCTGCTGGTCACCGGTAGCCCATTTGGCGTAGTAATAGTTGCAGCGCGCAGCCACCGGTTTGGGCGGCTGCGCGCTGAAGGCCAACAGGGTGCGCCAGTCTTCGCGCCGCGCCAGTTCATTGACGAAGCGCGGCACCAGTGATTTCGCCGGCGGCAGCGTCGGGTGGCGTTTGATAAAGTCGTTCACCTCGGAGAACCCCGCCTGGCTCAGATCCTGTGTCAGCTCGCGGTATTCCAGGTAAGGATAAAGCGGGTAATCGCGCAGCGTCGGCATCAGCTGCGCCACCACGTCCATTTGATTGCCGTCCCACGCCTGTTTGATCTGCTGGTAACGCTGACGTTGCGCATCCAGAGAATCCGCCAGCGCCGCGCCTGAAAACGCCGTCAGACACAGGCCCATTGCCAACAGCCGTCGCTTGTCCACCTTGACCATCCTCGCTCTTTCCTCACTGGTTGTACCGCAGGAGCCGCCCAGCTCCCCGGTGACCGCCGCACCACGGCGCCGCGGGACAAAATAAAGCCGGGCGCACGGCCCGGACGCGGATATCTACCATAGACAGCGCAATCGCTTATCCATTCAATACTGTAGAAGAAGAAGTGTATCGCCATGACGGGGGCCAGGTAAAAAACGTTTACTTTGGCTGACAAATCAGGCCGGCGGGATATTTCCAGCCACCGGATTTTTATTAGCTGCCCCGGCACTTATTGGAGAAGTAAAATACTTTTTAATTATTAGCCATCACATTATTGCATTTTCGACATGACGCCGCCGTTGCGCAAATCGCCTGACAGCAGGCTAAACGCGCCAACTTTGCAGAAAAGCGGTGGCAAACCCGGGTGGGCATTTTTATACTATCAAAAATAAGTAAGATAATTCCGAGAAAACAGCACATAAAGCGCCCAACGAAGACATCTTATAATACAATCCGCGCCAATTATGGGTTAGATAGTGTTCATTAGGCAGTGCGACTGACAGCTTTCAGCAAAACGATTGTCCCTTCAAGCGGGCCGGATTTTTCCTTGTCAGGCCACGGCCTGCGGGCGGTGGATCAGGCCGGAATGGCGGGTGAAGATGGTGAATAAGACCGCGATAGCGATGCGTTGCGCAAAAAGCCCCGAACCGGGCTTCCTTGACGCACGCCTGAATATCGGCCGCCTGCTGCTGATCGTTTTGTTGGTGCTGCTGACGTTGTCCGAGCCTGCGCACGCCGCCGCTGATCCCTATCAAAAGCGCACGCACGCCGTGACGACCGTGGTGGTAGGCATCATCAGCTACGCACGCTGGTCGCGTGAACCCAATCCGATCCGCTTGTGCGTGACCGCACCCACCCAGTATGCCGAAGGGCTGTTCGATCCGATCCTGCTGAGCGCGCCGCGTCCGATTAAAGCCGAGCGCGTGCCGTTCGACAGCCCAACGCTGAGTACCGGCTGTGATGTCATCTACTTAGGGAACATCACCGCCGCGCAGAGACAAAATTTCATGCAGCGCATTTCCGGCAACTCCATTCTCAGCATCAGCGAGAACGATAGCGAATGCTCCGCCGGCAGCGCATTTTGCCTGCAGATTGATGGGGACCAGGCCAGCTTCAAGGTCAACCTGGACGCTCTGGCGCGCAGCGGCGTGCGCGTTCACCCCAACGTGCTGCAGCTGGCACGCAAACAGGCGCCGCCGCTATGAGGCTGTTGCGTAGAAACCGCTCCGGCAATGCGCGCCCGACGCTGGGCCGAGTGCTGCAGCGGGTGCATCTTGGGCTGGCGCTGATCGCCGTCGGCACCGCCGGCATCTTTTTGACGCTGGTGGCGCTGTTTGCGCTGCGCGCCTATGCCAATCACAACCTGCACCTGATCGCGCGCTCCATCAGCTATACCGTCGAAGCCGCCGTGGTGTTTGAAGATCGCACCGCCGCGCGCGAGGCGCTGATGCTGATATCCTCCAATGAAGAGGTATCGGACGCGCGGATCCTCGACAACAACGGCAAGATGCTGGCCAACTGGCGCCATCCTACCGATGGGCCGCTGCACGGCCTGGAGCAGATCGTCGCGCACTGGGCGCTGCCCGAACCGGTCATTCTGCCTATCACCCACGAGGGCAAACAGGTCGGCCAGGTCTGGCTGAGCGGCAACGGCGGCAGCCTGCTGCGTTTCCTGTTGCGCGGCATGGTCGGCATGATCGCCTGCCTGGTGCTCAGCACCCTGTGCGCCCTGGTGTTGTCGCGCCGCATGCTGGTCGGCATCGTCAGTTCGCTGGACGACATCGCCAACGTGGCGCATGCGGTGCGCCGCGATCGCACCTTCGGCCTGCGGGTGCCGTCGGCGCCTATCGCCGAGTTGCATGAGCTCAGCAACGATTTCAACGGCTTGCTCGACGAGCTGGAAGCCTGGCAGGCCCATCTGAAGCAGGAGAACGACTCGCTGGCGCACCGGGCGACGCACGACAGCCTGACCGGTTTGCCGAACCGCGCCTTCTTCGAAGGGCGGCTGAGCCGGGCGCTGGGCGATATCGAATCGCCGGCGAAATTGGCGGTGCTGTTTATCGACGGCGATCGTTTCAAGGAGGTGAACGACAGTTACGGCCACGCCGCAGGCGACGCGGTGCTGACTACCATTGCCGGACGCATTCGCGCGCAGCTGCGCGAAACCGATCTGGTCGCCCGCCTGGGAGGGGATGAATTCGCCGTGCTGTTGGCGCCGGTACACGGCACGGAAGATGTCTTGCAGATCGCTGACAACATCATCGACTGCATGACGCAACCGGTCATTTTGCCGAACGACGAGGCGGTCATCACCTCTCTGAGTATCGGTATTGCGCTGTACCCTGATCACGCGTCGACGCCTCAGGGTCTTTTGCACGAAGCTGACGATGCGATGTATCAGGCAAAGCATCGTTATAACGGAGGCTGGCGGCTGGCTATACATAAATAAGAGCCCCGGCTATAACACTTGAACTAGGGATTTTGACTATGATACAGCAACTGTTTAAAGGTCGTTTTTCACTGCTGGCGATGGCGTTCGTCGCCCTGCTGGCGCTCGCCGGCTGCCAGAGCAAACCGCAGGGCCTGACGCCCGAGCAGGTTGCGCTGCTGCAATCGCAGGGCTTCAAACTGACCGATAACGGCTGGGAGTTCGGCCTGTCGGATAAGGTGCTGTTCGGCAACAACATCGGCAAGCTGAACCCGGAAAGCACCGAGACGGTGCAGAAGATGGGCCGTGCGCTGCTGAGCGTCGGCATCACCAAGTTCCGCCTGGACGGCCATACCGACAACTACGGTGAAGACAGCTATAACGATCAGCTTTCCCTGCGCCGCGCCGATGCGGTGGCCGATCTGCTGGCCAGCGTCGGCATTCCGCGCGCCAATATCGAAACCCGCGGCATGGGCAAGCGCGATCCCGTTGCCGATAACCGCACCTCCAGCGGCCGCGCGGAAAACCGCCGCGTCGCGATCGTCGTCACGCCATAAGCCACCAATATGCGCCTTTATCGGCGCATAAACGGTTATACTTGGCGATCGCTGAGCGATGTCTGGGATCCGAGATCGAAACGGGCTACACTCATGCCGCCAGACATCCTATAAATACTGATATAGAGAGGCTTAGAGCAACGTGGCTCAATACGTCTATACCATGCACCGCGTCGGCAAGGTGGTACCGCCGAAGCGTCATATTTTGAAAAACATCTCCCTGAGCTTCTTCCCTGGGGCCAAAATCGGCGTGCTGGGCCTGAACGGCGCCGGTAAGTCCACCCTGCTGCGCATCATGGCCGGCATCGATACCGATATCGAAGGGGAAGCGCGCCCGCAGCCGGGCATCAAGATCGGTTACCTGCCGCAGGAGCCGCAGCTTAACCTCGAACACACCGTGCGTGAATCGGTGGAAGAAGCGCTGGCAGAAGTGGTCGGCGCGCTGAAGCGCCTGGACGAAGTGTACGCGCTGTACGCGGAAGAAGGCGCAGACTTCGACAAGCTGGCCGCCGAACAGGGCCGCCTGGAAGAGATCATTCAGGCGCACGACGGTCACAACCTCAACGCCCAGCTGGAACGCGCCGCCGATGCGCTGCGCCTGCCGGACTGGGACGCCAAAATCGCCCACCTGTCCGGGGGTGAACGCCGCCGCGTCGCGCTGTGCCGCCTGCTGCTGGAAAAGCCGGACATGCTGCTGCTGGACGAACCGACCAACCACCTGGACGCCGAGTCCGTGGCCTGGCTGGAACGCTTCCTGCACGACTTTGAAGGCACCGTGGTGGCGATCACCCACGACCGTTACTTCCTGGATAACGTGGCCGGCTGGATCCTCGAACTCGACCGCGGCGAAGGCATTCCGTGGGAAGGCAACTACTCGTCCTGGCTGGAGCAGAAAGATGCGCGTCTGGCGCAGGAAGCGTCCGCCGAAGCCGCTCGTCGCAAGTCGATCGAGAAAGAGCTGGAGTGGGTGCGTCAGGGCGCCAAAGGCCGTCAGTCCAAAGGCAAGGCCCGCCTGGCCCGCTTTGAAGAGCTGAACAACACCGAATACCAGAAACGTAACGAAACCAACGAACTGTTCATTCCACCTGGCGCGCGCCTGGGCGATAAAGTGGTCGAAGTCAGCAACCTGCGCAAGTCTTATGGCGACCGCCTGCTGATCGACGACCTGTCGTTCTCGGTGCCGAAAGGCGCGATTGTCGGCATCATCGGCCCGAACGGCGCGGGTAAATCCACGCTGTTCCGCATGATGTCCGGTCAGGAGCAGCCTGATTCCGGCAGCATCGTGCTGGGCGACACCGTCAAACTCGCTTCCGTCGATCAGTTCCGCGACAGCATGGACGGTTCGAAAACCGTCTGGGAAGAAGTCTCCGGCGGGCAGGACATCATGCGCATCGGCAACACCGAGATGCCGAGCCGCGCCTATGTCGGGCGCTTCAACTTCAAGGGCGTCGATCAGGGCAAACGCGTGGGCGAGCTGTCCGGCGGTGAGCGTGGCCGTCTGCACCTGGCCAAGCTGCTGCAGGTTGGCGGCAACGTGCTGCTGCTCGATGAACCGACCAACGACCTGGATATCGAAACCCTGCGCGCGCTGGAAAACGCCCTGCTGGAATTCCCTGGCTGCGCCATGGTGATCTCGCACGACCGTTGGTTCCTCGACCGTATCGCCACCCACATCCTGGACTACCAGGACGAGGGCAAGGTGGAATTCTTCGAAGGCAACTTCACCGAGTACGAAGAGTACAAGAAGCGCACGCTGGGCGCCGATGCGCTCGAGCCGCACCGCATCAAGTACAAAAAGATCGCCAAGTAATACCCAAGGCGCCGCATGCGGCGCCTTTTTTTTACCCCCGCGCCAACTCGCGCGCGTAATCGTCGAACGCCGGGTGCTGCAGCACCACATCGATGAAACAAGCCAGCGCCGGGGAGTTCAGCTTGCGGCTCGGGTAGACCAGATACAGCTCATTCCCTTCCGCACGCCACGCCGGCAACACCTCCACCAACAGCTTCTGCGCCACCACCTCGCGGCTGAGAAACGCCGGCAGCAACGTGATGCCGGCACCGGCAATGGCGCATTCGCGCGCATACAGCAGGTTGTCGGTGGTGTGCGCCAGCGGCAGCTGCCAACGATAGTAGTCATCGCCGCAGCGCAGGTTCCAGGCCGTCCAGGCGCGGTGGGCGATGCAACGATGCTGCTGCAGTTGCTGCGGATGTTCGATCGGCGGGTGCTGCGCCAAGTAGGACGGCGCCGCCAGCAGATAGCGCGGCGCGTACCCGAGGCGTCGGCCGATCAGCGAAGAATCCTGCGGCTTGCCGGTGCGCAGCGCGGCGTCGTAACCTTCCTGCACCAGATCCACCATGGCGTCGGACACCGACACCTCCAGCGAAACGTCCGGGTACTGGCGCTGAAAATCCGCCGCCAGCCGCGCCACCAGAGTCGCCCCCAGCCCGGCCGGCGTCGAGATGCGCAGGCGCCCGCTCGGGTTATCGCGCAGCCGCTGCAACGCCAGATCGGCGCGTTCGGCAGCGGACATCATCGCCTGACAATGCTCCAGATAACGCTCGCCGGCGAAGGTCAGGTTCAGCTGGCGCGTAGTACGATTGAGCAAGCGCAGCCCCAGCGTCTGCTCGAGCTGGCTGATACGCTGGCTGACGCTGGATTTCGGCAACCCGACGCGCTGCGCGGCGGCGGTGAAGCTGCCGCACTCCGCCACCAGCGCGAACAACGCCATGTCCTGCAGCTGTTTGAATTCCATTGTTCACCTTAAACGAACACTCCGTTAGATATTGTCCATCTTATCACCCCACTGTCGCGGGTCTACACTGGGGGCATCATTTGAAAGGAGTACAATCATGTCGATAAAAGCCATTGCCGTAGACCCGCAGAACCCCGCCAGTTTCATCGAAATCTCACCGGAGATGCCGGTTCCCGGCCAGTACGATCTGCTGGTGGAAGTGAAAGCGGCGTCGGTCAACCCGGTGGACACCAAAGTGCACGCCGGCCTGCAGAAAAGCGGCCTGCAGCAGCCGCGCGTCCTCGGCTGGGACGCCAGCGGCATCGTGGTGGGCGTGGGCAGCAGCGTCAGCGGCTTCAAGCCCGGCGATGAAGTGTGGTACGCCGGCGACATCACCCGCCCCGGCAGCAACAGCAGTCACCAACTGATCGACTCACGCATCGCCGCGCACAAACCGCGCAGCCTGAACTGGGCCGAGTCCGCCGCCATGCCGCTCACCGCCCTCACCGCCTGGGAGGCGCTGTTCGAACACCTGAACATTCAGGACGCGCCGGAGCACAAGACGCTGCTGATCATCGGCGGCGCCGGCGGGGTCGGCTCGCTGGCCATTCCGCTGGCCGCATTGCGCAGCAAGGTGCAAGTGATCGCCACCGCATCAAGACCTGAATCCGCCGCCTGGTGCCGTGAGCGCGGCGCCGATCTGGTGGTGGACTACCGCGATCTGAAGGGCAACCTGGCGCAGCACGGCATCGAGCAGGTGGATTACATCCTGTGTCTGAACGATACCGACGGCCACTGGCCGGCGATGGCCGAACTGATCGCGCCGCTCGGCCATATCTGCACCATCGTCGAGAACGCGCAGCCGTTGGATCAAAACGCGCTGAAGCTGAAAAGCGCCGCGCTGCACTGGGAGTTCATGTTCACCCGCAGCATGTTCACCACCCCGGACATCGCGCAGCAGGGCCAGATCCTGCAGCAGGTGGCGCAGCTGCTGGACGAGGGCAAGCTGAGCACCACGCTGAGCGAAACCCTGCACGGGCTGTCGGTAGACACGCTGACCGCCGCGCATCAACAGCTGCTCGGCGGCCATATGCAAGGCAAGCTGGTCATCGCTTACTGAGCCTGAATCGCGGCGGCGCAGCGCGCCGCCGTTACTGCGGGCGAACGAAGCCGACGCACAGCATCTGCTCGTCACTATGCGGATCGGCGCGGAAGGTCAGCGTCTGCTGCCAATCGAGGCGCATCTTCGGCCAGTGGGCCAACTCGCCGCCAAAGTCGCTGTGCGCGCAGTCTTCACCCAACCGCCCGAACAGGGCAACGCCGTGCTGCGCAATCTGCGGATAGCTGATGTTGACGTTGTAGATATTCGGCCGCGCATGATTGGACCAACGCGTAATGGTCCGCGGTCGGGAACCGGCGTACACCGTCATCCACTGCGACAGGTATTCGCCGCCGACGTAGCGCAGTTCAACGCCATACCGCTCTTGCCACTGCCGCTCCACCCCGGCGCTGAACGCCTTGATACCCACCATTTTCTGACCGGCGTTGCGCACGTTGCCCAGCATCACCGCGGCATACCCCAGATAGACCGCCAGCGCCGCACACATCAGCCCAATGGTTGCCGCGCGCAGCGAACGCACCGGCGNNNGCATGAAGAAAGGCTGCAGCCATTCGGTCAGCCGGCCGCCGACGTTGAAAGAGAACCAGAAGGTAATGATGCCGAGCGGCAACAGATAGACCCACAGCAACACCCGCATCGGCAACGCCGGTGGCCAGGCCAGCACCGCCCCGCTGCGCCGCAGGATCCCCCACAGCACCAGCGACGGGTAGAACACCAGCAGCAGCGACTGCAGCATATCGAGGTTGAGCTGCATCTTGATCTGCGAATCCACCCACTTGAAGGCGGCAAAGTCGTGGTTCCACAACCAGAACACGTTCGGCAGCACCAGCGCCAACCAGATCGCCACCGCCAGATAGAACTGCGGCTGGCGATAGCAGCGGCGGATCTGCGGCACGAACAGCGTCGACAGCGCCGCGAAATAGACAAAGGCGAAGGTCGAATACTTCGCCATCATCGCCAGCCCGGCGGCCAACGCGAAGGCCGGCCACCAGTTGGCCGAACGCGAAATAGCCAGGTGGAAAAACAGCGCCATCCACGGCCACAGCATCACCAACAGGTAATTGTCGTTGTAGGGAATGATGTCGAAATTGATGATGCCGGACAGGTTGAGCGTCAACAGCGCCATCCAGGCCAGCGAGGTGCTGCCGCTCAGCCGGCGCGCCAACAGCCAGACGCCCAACATGCCGATGGCGATGGCGATGAAGTGCCCGCCATACCAGTACAGGTTCAGCGGCAGCCACGAGAACCCGATCGCCGGCTGCATCGCCGCCCCGACCAGCCACGGGTTTTTCGGTGAGCCCCACTCACCGTTGAGGCCCCAGTTGAGCGCCTCGACGGCGGCGTAAGGCAGGGTAGGATCGAGATGAACAGTCAGCAGCGTCCAGGCTGCGGCATAGCAGACCAACCAAAGAGCGAGCAAGCGATAAGACATGTCTTCTTCTGAGCGTTATGGTAAAGAAAATCTTACCGTAGTCGCTGTCGAATGAACCATGTTTAAACAAGCCGTTAAATGTGCGCCCGGGCGGCCGTTTCTGCCGCCGCGACCGCACATTCCGCTAATTTTCTCAGCCTGCGGCGTGATGCTGGGCGGGCGCGTTCGCCAACCGGCCGGCGTCCGCCGCCAGCAACTGTTGCACCAGCTCGACGCAGCGCAGAAAACGCTCTTCGTAATCGCTGGACTCAACGTGCACATACTCGATGTCGTTGGCGCGCAGCATTTCCTCCAGCAGGCGCTGGAACGCCAGACGATCGGCGGTGCTGCCGAGGCTGCGCAGGCCGTCCGCCACCCACGGCGTGTTGTTTTCCAGCAGGATCACCAGATCGAAACGGTATTCGTCGATCAGCGCCTGCACAAAGGGGTGTTCACGCCCCTCGTACTTTTTGCAAAACGCCTGGGTGGTGACGAAATCGGTATCGATAAACGCCACCTTGTTGGCGTACTTGACCGCGAAATCCACATATTGCGCCTGCCCGAGGGCAATTTTGTCGTAGTCGGAGTATTGCAGCGCCATCTCGTCGCCGCCCAGGTGCGAGAACACGTAATCGCGGCCATATTCCCAGGCGCTGGTGGTGTTGAAGATGTTGGCCAGCTTGTTGACCAGCGTCGATTTTCCGCTCGACTCGCCGCCGAGGATCGCCACGGTGCGCACGAAGAACGGCTTCACCTCGGTCGGGATGTAATCCCAATAGCGGAATGGATCCTGGCGGATCTGATTGCCGCTGATGTTCATGAACGAACGCTCGGGATCGACCAA
>NZ_JVEL01000426.1:1066-2479 GCF_001076875.1 Serratia sp. 506_PEND | reverse complement strand
CGCCTCTCCGTGCGGGATTCTTTTTCACACCGCTGTCGCCCCAATCTGGTGCTTTATGTTGAGATTTGGTTGCCGATAATTTACATTCGCTGTCTGAGAAACCTCAACCTCCCGCGGTGGCCAGGCTGGCAACGGGTGGGCGTTCAGGAGCAAAAGACGTGCAAATGACCCTCATGGAATACATCACTCGGCACTTTAATGGCGATCTTCATCGGTACGCGCAGTCGGAAGGCGTCAGCCGTGAACAAATCATTAGTTGGATAAATAATGAATGTCACGTGATCAAAGGCAGACTGTTTATGCCGGTGAAGCATCTCCCGGTTGAACAAGCCCAGTGATGACGAAAAAAAACCCCGCCAAGCGGGGTTTTCTGTTTCTGATAGCACGGAAAATCAGAAGTTATAGCCGACCACGAGGTAATAACCCCAACCGGTAGACTTGATCGGGCCCTGCGGGGTGCCGATATCCGCGCCATCCTGCCACTGACCGCCGTTGTGGAAATAACGCGCCACGAAAGAATAGTGCCAGTGATCGTAGTTCAGCGCCAAAATATGGCTGGAGGCGATCGAGTTGCTGGTGCGCACCTGTTTGCCGGTGCCGTCAACCCAATGGCTGTCCTTGCCCAGATCGGAACCGAAGTCGAAGTTGGTGAAGCCGATGTAGCTCAGGTTGCCGCCCCACACCTGGGTCAGCGGCACGAAGTATTTCACCTTAAAGCGGTAACCGTCCCAGCTGTTCTCGTTGGCGGCCTGGTAGTTTTCCCACTGGTATTTGGCATAGATGTTCATCGACAGGCTCATCGGCAGACCGGTGTCGATATCGGTGCCCAGACCCATGTACCAGGTGTTTTGACGGCCATCGGCGTTGTGGCCCAGATCATAGATGTAGTTGTTGGCGAAGTACCACTCTTTGAACGGACCGAAGCTCAGATCGGTGCCGGTGAGTTTGTCGATGGAGAAACGCGGTTCAATCTCCATAAACATCGGGGAGCCTTTGTCCCAGATGCCGCGATCCGGGGTATTGCCCACGCCGAAGAATTTCGGCACGTCAACGTAACCGTAGAAATCGAACCAGTCTTTCTTGGCGAAGGCTTCGTATTCGAGATACACGTCGTTATTCAGCTGCGGCCCGAAGCGGGTGTGGTAGCTGCCCACCACGTTGACGCTCTGGTGCCACCAGTCGGAGACATATTGACTGTCTTTGCTATCAGCCATTGATGATGCACTGTAAGACGCTGCGAGCAGTACACCTGCTGCGAGAGCTATTTTTTTCATTTTATTACCACATGCTTAAAGGGCCATTTCCTGCCCGTTTAGAAAAGATGACAATGAGTCTGCCGACACCTGGCGTTGTCTTCACACAGAAACTCGGATGACGCGCGCATTATAGAAACCACTGACTGTAAGAATCTGT
>NZ_JVEL01000426.1:0-1059 GCF_001076875.1 Serratia sp. 506_PEND | reverse complement strand
GTTACGCATTTCGCGAATAGGTAATCGATTGCGTTCACATTTGTCAAATTATGTTTCATGCAAATTCACATTCGCTGTGATTTTTGTCATGCACCGCGTCTTTTAGCGCAGTTTTTGACCCAAATGACATCAGGGCGTGATCACGCCCTGGAAAAGAAAAAGCCGACGCGCCAGCGTCGGCCTTCATCAGAATCAGGAGAAAGTGCGGAACGTAAAATCAGTTCACCGCCGGCACCGCCTTGGCGATGTTTTCCTGGCGGAACGCCACCTCTTCGCCGTTTTTCACCTCCCAACTGGCGACCGGAATATCGGTCTTGGGCGCCGCCGCGACGACCGAGCCGTAAATCAGCTTATCGTCGCGGCGCAAAATATAAACGTCGAGCTGATATTCATGTCGCAAATTCGCCGTGGTCAGGCGAACGGTATCGCCGCGCTCATAGTGATGCACGTCGATTTCAGGCTGTTGAATAAATTGAATGTCGCTTCTCATCGTCGTCGTTCCTTCAGGCAACATGGCTAGTTAAATTCTAGTTCAACATTGCGACGACAGCGGATAATTTCCGTTAATTTCCGCGAGTTGCCCGCCAACAGATCAGCGAGCCGAGTGTGACCATCGCTACGCCCTGCCAGAAACTGGCGGTCAGCGAGGTGTGCAGCACCAGCGCGGCGAACACCGCCGAGAGCACCGGGGTAAAATAGGAGACGGTGGCCAGCAGCGTCATGTTGCCGTGCAGAATGCCGACGTTCCAGGCGGCATACCCCGCCCCCATCGCCACCCCGGCGCACAGCAGCGTCACGGTCACGCCGACGCTGAACTGCATGCCGCTTTCCGCGCTGAAGGCGTACTTCAGCCACAGCGCCAGCGCGGTCAGCGCGATAAACAGCACCACGCCGTTGCTGCCCCGGGCAATCTTCTTGGTCAGGTTGCAATACAGCGCCCAAATCACCGCGCCGCTGAAGGCCAGCGCGTAGCTGAGCGGGTTGCTGCGCACATTGGCCAGCATCTGCGCCGGTGACCAGCCGCCCTCGCCGCTCATGATCCAGCCGATGCCGAACAGC
>NZ_JVEL01000425.1:0-52312 GCF_001076875.1 Serratia sp. 506_PEND | reverse complement strand
GGGGGGGGGCGTACAGCCAACAACGCGGTGGCTTGAAAGGCGCAGGGGAAAACAGCCAACGCTGTAGATAAAGACTCAGCACAGAACAGATGTCCAACCGTTGCGGTGAAAAAGCGGACGGGATCACAGTTGCCCCCTCCCGGCCGGAGGGGGCGAACGGGTTATTGCCAGCCGTAGCGGCGCACGAACCAGCCTTTCACGCACTGGGTCAGCACCATGTAACCGGCGAGGATCAGCACCAGCCACGGGAAGTAGCCGAGCGGCAGCGCCTGCAGCTGCAGGAAGCCGGCCAACGGCGAGAACACCAGGCCGATGCCGGTGGCGATCACCGCCAGCGTCATGATGCACAGCGGCCAGGACGGGCGGCTCTGGATAAACGGAATTTTGCGCGTGCGGATCATGTGCACGATCAGCGTCTGCGACAGCAGCCCTTCCACGAACCAGCCGGACTGGAACAGCGTCTGCATTTCCGGCGTGTTGGCCTTGAATACCCACCACATCAGGCAGAAGGTCAGCACGTCGAAGATCGAGCTGATCGGCCCGAAGAACACCATAAACCGCCCCAGATCGGCGGAGTTCCAGCGCTGCGGCTGAGTGATTTGATCGTCGTCGACGTTATCGAACGGGATGGCGATCTGCGAGATGTCGTACATCAGGTTCTGAATCAGCAGGTGCAGCGGCAGCATCGGCAGAAACGGCAGGAAGGCGCTGGCAATCAGCACGCTGAACACGTTACCGAAGTTGGAGCTGGCGGTCATCTTGATGTATTTCAGCATGTTGGCGAAGGTGCGGCGCCCTTCGATCACCCCCTGCTCCAGCACCATCAGGCTTTTTTCCAGCAGGATGATGTCCGCCGCTTCCTTGGCGATGTCCACCGCCGAGTCGACGGAGATGCCGATGTCGGCCGCGCGCAGCGCCGGCGCGTCATTGATGCCGTCGCCCATAAAGCCCACCACGTGCCCCTGGCGGCGCAGCAGTTTGACGATGCGCTCTTTGTGCAGCGGCGTCAGCTTGGCGAACACCGTGGTGCGCGCCGCCGCCTGCGCCAGCTGCTCGTCGTCCATCTGCTCGATCTCGCTGCCGCGCAGCAGGTGATCGGCCTCGAGCCCGACGTCACGGCACACTTTGGCGGCCACCAGCTCGTTGTCGCCGGTGAGGATCTTCACCGTGACGCCGTTCTGTTTCAGCGCCGCCAGCGCCGGTGCGGTGCTTTCCTTCGGCGGATCGAGGAAGGCGACGTAGCCTTCGAGGATCAGATCCGACTCGTCCGCCACGCCGTATTCATGGGTTTGCGCCGGCAGGATCTTGTTGGCCACTGCTACCACCCGCAGCCCCTGCTGGTTGAGATCGTCGGTGATGCGGCGGATCCTCGCCAGCAGCGCCTCGCTCAGCGGGATCACCTCGTCTTCGTGGCGCACGTGGCTGCAAATCGCCAGCATCTCTTCCAGCGCGCCCTTGCACACCAGCTCGTGATACTCGTTGTCTTTGGCCACCACCACCGACATGCGGCGGCGCACGAAGTCGAACGGGATCTCATCCACCTTGCGGTAGTTTTGCAGCGCCTCCGGCTGCCGGTTCTGCTCCGCGCAGCTCAGCACCGCCACGTCGAGCAGGTTTTTCAGCCCGGTCTGGTAGAAGCTGTTCAGCCAGGCGTAGCGCAGCACCCGCTCGCTGCCGGCGCCGAACGCATCGGTATGGCGCTCCAGCACGATCTTGTCCTGGGTCAGGGTGCCGGTCTTGTCGGTGCACAGAATATCCATGGCGCCGAAGTTCTGGATGGCGTCCAGCCGTTTGACGATCACCTTCTGGCGCGACAGTTTCACCGCCCCTTTGGCCAGCGTCGAGGTGACGATCATCGGCAGCATCTCCGGCGTCAGCCCGACCGCCACCGACAGCGCGAACAGCGCCGCCTCCCACCAGTCGCCCTTGGTGTAGCCGTTGATCAGCAACACGATC
Organism: Serratia sp. 506_PEND; assembly: GCF_001076875.1. Taxonomy (NCBI): domain Bacteria; kingdom Pseudomonadati; phylum Pseudomonadota; class Gammaproteobacteria; order Enterobacterales; family Yersiniaceae; genus Serratia; species Serratia sp. 506_PEND. Next base: position 50,356 of record NZ_JVEL01000425.1, on the reverse strand, counting down.
GGCGTCATCACCAGCATAAAGCGGATCAGCAGCCAACTGACCTTGCTGATGCCGCTCTGGAAGGCGTTCGGCTGCTCATCCTGGCTGGTGACGCGCTGCGCCAACTGGCCGAAGTAGGTGCCGCCGCCGGTGCCGATCACCATCGCCAGCGCGGTGCCGCTGACCACGTTGGTGCCCATGAAGCACAGGTTCCGGCAGTCGAGCGGATCGGCCGCCAGCGCCTGCGGCGCCGCGGATTTTTCCACCGGCAGCGATTCGCCGGTCAGCGCCGCCTGGCTGATGAACAGATCCTTGGCCGACAGCACGCGCAGATCCGCCGGGATCATGTCGCCGGCCGCCAGCTTGATGATATCGCCCGGCACCAGCTGCGCGATCGGCAGCTCCACGTGTTCGCTCTTGCCGGTGAGCGCGTCGCTGCGGATCACCGTGGCGGTGTTGCTCACCATCGCCTTCAGCGCATCGGCCGCCCGGTTGGAGCGCGCCTCCTGGATGAAGTTCAGCAACGTGGAGATCAGCACCATCAGCGCGATCACCAAGGCGCCGGTGAGATCCTCGGTAGCGTAAGAGATCATGCCGAGCGCGGTCAGCAGCAGGTTGAACGGGTTGCGGTAGCAGTGCCACAGGTGCTGCCACCAGGCCTCTTTCTGCTGATCGTCGATGACGTTCTCGCCGCAGCGCTGGCGCACCTGCTCCGCCTCATGGGCGGTAATGCCTTCCGGGTGGCTGTGGAAACGCTCAAACAGCTGCATCGTCTCTGCGGCGGCGCATGCCAGCCGCTGCTGAGCCAGGCCGGCCGGCATATCGCGCGCAGCGCCGCCGACGCTGTCCAGCAGGCTGTCGCGGCGCACCAAACGGCGCGGGAGGCCGCGGGCGAACAGGCCCAGCAGCTGACGGGGGAGTTTTTTCAGTTTCATGGTTCGCACCTCGTCGCCCGGTGCCTCACGGCAGCGGGTAAACGGGGATCGTCATCGGCCGGGCGGATGGCGGGTGCGCCAAAAAGCCTCTGCCAACGCAGATCCTTATTCTTTTTTTCAGCAGCAGGAGCGAACGACGAAGCGCGCGCTACCGGTTACCGTGATGTACTTCACCGGTAAAACAGCAGCGCCAGGCGGAGAGGTTTTACCGGAGAACCGAGTGAGTGTCTAAAGCAGTCGGGTCGGGGTCCATATGGGGAATAACCTCCGGTAAAGGGAAAAACAGAGCGGCAGGAGCGGCCGTTCAGCGCAGTGCAACAATCCCGTTTTGCATCAAGATCCCCGTAGGAAAATGAGCTATGCTGACGGGCATTGTTTTACAGGCCATTATGTTACGCCTGTCCACTTCAACGAAAAGTAAACCATGCAAAACCGGCTGACCATCAAGGACATCGCACGCCTGAGCGGCGTAGGCAAATCCACCGTCTCACGCGTGTTGAACAATGAAGGCAGCGTGAGCCCGCAAACCCGTGAACGGGTGGAAGCGGTGATCCGTCAGCAAGGGTTTACCCCCTCCAAGTCGGCGCGCGCCATGCGCGGCCAGAGCGACAAAGTGGTGGGCATCATCGTTTCCCGTCTCGATTCGCCGTCGGAAAACCAGGCGGTGCGCACCATGCTGCCGTTGCTGTACCAGCAGGGCTTCGATCCGATCGTGATGGAGAGCCAGTTCGAAACTCGTCTGGTGCAGGAGCATCTGCACGTACTGCATCAGCGCAACGTCGACGGCGTGATCCTGTTCGGCTTCACCGGCCTGACCGCGGCGATGCTCAAGCCGTGGCAGGAAAAAATGGTGGTGATGGTGCGCGAATATGACGGCTTCTCGTCCGTCTGCTATGACGACGCCGGCGCGGTGAACCTGTTGATGGATCGCCTGTATCAACAAGGGCATCGGCATATCGGCTATCTGGGGGTGCAGCTCAGCGACGCCACCACCGGCCAGCGCCGCTATCAGGCCTATCTCGACGCCTGTGAACGCCTCACGCTCACGCCGCGCGCCACGCTGGGCGAGCTGAGCTACCAGAGCGGTTTCCAGCACGCCGCCGAAGTGATCGATGCGCATACCAGCGCGCTGATCTGCGCCTCCGACAGCATCGCCCTGGGGGCGATCAAGTACCTGCAGCAGCAGCCGGCGCGCGCCATTCAAGTGTGCGCCATCGGCAACACCCCGCTGCTCAGCTTCCTGTTCCCCGACACCCTGTCGGTGGAGTTCGGCTACGGCAGCGCCGGCCTGCTGGCGGCGCAGCAGCTGCTGGCGCAGCTCAGCGGCGAACAGGGGATCCGCCGCCTGGTGGTGCCCAGCAAACTTTCCTGACGACCTGCTTAGAAGTTGACCATTTTTTGTCATTTTGTGATCCTCGCCCCAAACCGGGAACGTTCCCATTTCATTCAAAAAGCCGAGTGGCTAAGCTTTGATCATTACTCAGTCAACACCTCTGCAGGTATCCCATAATGAGCAAAGTAAAACAGCAGGATATTGATCGCCTGATTGTTTTGGTCGGCGGCCGCGAGAACATCGCCACCGTCAGCCATTGCATTACCCGGCTGCGTTTCGTCCTCAACGATCCCAACAAGGCGAAACCGAAAGAGATCGAAGCGCTGCCGATGGTCAAAGGGTGCTTCACCAACGCCGGGCAGTTCCAGGTGGTGATCGGCACCGACGTCGGCGACTACTATCAGGCCCTGATCGCCAGCACCGGCGTCAACGAGGCCGACAAGGAACAGGCCAAGGTGGCCGCGCGCCAGAACATGACCTGGTCTGAGCGCACCATCTCCCACTTCGCCGAAATCTTCTTCCCGCTGCTGCCGGCGCTGATCAGCGGCGGTCTGATCCTCGGCTTCCGCAACGTGATCGGCGACATCCCGATGTCCGGCGGCCAAACGCTGGCGCAGATGCACCCGGCGTGGAAAACCGTTTACGACTTCCTGTGGCTGCTCGGTGAAGCGATCTTCATGTTCCTGCCGGTGGCCATCTGCTGGTCGACGGTGAAAAAGATGGGCGGCACGCCGGTGCTCGGCATCGTGCTGGGCGTCACCCTGGTGTCGCCGCAGCTGATGAACTCCTACCTGCTCGGCCAGCAAACGCCGGAAGTGTGGAACTTCGGCTGGTTCGTGATCCAGAAAGTGGGTTATCAGGCGCAGGTGATCCCGTCGATCCTGGCGGGCATGGCGCTGGGCTGGATCGAAACCCGGCTGAAAAAGATCGTCCCCGACTATCTCTATCTGGTGGTGGTGCCGGTGGTTTCGCTGCTGCTGGCGGTGTTCCTGGCGCACGCGCTGATCGGGCCGTTCGGCCGCATGATCGGCGACGGCGTCGCCTGGGCGGTGAAAGCGGTGATGACCGGCAGCTTCGCGCCGGTGGGCGCCGCGCTGTTCGGCTTCCTGTATGCGCCGCTGGTGATCACCGGCGTGCACCAGACCACGCTGGCCATCGACATGCAGATGATCCAGAGCATGGGCGGCACCCCGGTGTGGCCGCTGATTGCGCTGTCCAACATCGCGCAGGCCTCGGCAGTGCTCGGCATCATCATCATCAGCCGGAAGGCCAACGAGCGTGAAATCTCGGTGCCGGCGGCGATCTCCGCCTACCTCGGCGTGACCGAACCGGCGATGTACGGCATCAACCTCAAATACCGCTTCCCGATGCTGTGCGCGATGATCGGCTCCGCGATCGCGGGCCTTATCTGCGGCCTGGACGGCGTGATGGCCAACGGCATCGGCGTCGGCGGCCTGCCGGGCATCCTGTCTATCAAACCGCAGTTCTGGCTGATTTACTCGCTGGCGATTCTGGTGGCGATCGTCATCCCGCTGGTGCTGACCATCATGGTCTACAAACGCAAGGCCGCCCGCGGCGAGCTGCCGGTTTAATTGACGCAAGATGAATGTAGGGGCCTGCTCGCGCGGGCCCGTTGTCACGATTCAAAGGTATTGAACTATGAGCAACCCAACCCCCTGGTGGCAGAACGGCGTCATCTACCAAATTTATCCGAAGAGTTTTCAGGACAGCACCGGCAACGGCTACGGCGATTTGGCCGGCGTGACCCGGCGGCTGGACTATCTGCAGGAGCTGGGCGTCGACGCCATCTGGCTGACGCCGGTCTACGTATCGCCGCAGGTGGACAACGGCTATGACGTGGCGGACTACTGCGCCATCGATCCGGCTTACGGCACGATGGCGGACTTCGAGCAGCTGGTCGCCGCCGCCCACCAGCGCGGCATCCGCATCGTGATGGACATGGTGTTCAACCACACCTCGACCGAGCATCCGTGGTTCAAGGCCGCGCAGGATCGCCACAGCCCGTATCGTCAGTTCTACGTCTGGCGCGACGGCGAAGGCGATACGCCGCCGAACAACTGGCGCTCCAAGTTCGGCGGCAACGCCTGGCAGTGGCACGCCGACAGCGGCCAGTACTACCTGCACCTGTTCGCCGCCGAGCAGGCGGATCTCAACTGGGAACACCCGCCGGTGCGCGAAGAGTTGAAGAAAGTGTGTCAGTTCTGGGCGGACAAAGGCGTCGACGGCCTGCGCCTCGACGTGATCAACCTGGTGTCCAAGCAGCAGGACTTCCCGTCCGACAGCCAGGGCGACGGCCGCCGCTTCTACACCGACGGCCCGCGCATTCACGAGTTCCTGCAGGAGATGAGCCGCGAAGTGTTTCAGCCGCGCGGCCTGATGACGGTGGGCGAGATGTCCTCCACCACGCTCGAGCATTGCCAGCGTTATGCGGCGCAGAGCGGCGAAGAGCTGTCGATGACCTTCAACTTCCACCACCTGAAGGTGGACTACGCCGGCGGCGAAAAATGGACGCGGGCGGCGCCGGATTACGTGGAGCTGAAGCAGATCTTCCGCCACTGGCAGCAAGGGATGCATAACCGCGCCTGGAACGCGCTGTTCTGGTGCAACCACGATCAGCCGCGCATCGTGTCGCGCTTCGGCGATGAAGGCGTACTGCGGGCGCCGGCCGCCAAAATGCTGGCGATGGTGCTGCACGGCATGCAGGGCACGCCTTATATCTATCAAGGCGAAGAGATCGGGATGACCAACCCCGGCTTCCGCGCCATTGAACAGTATCGCGATGTGGAAAGCCTGAACATGTACGCTGAACTGCGCGCTCAGGGCCGCAGCGATGCCGAACTGCTGGCAATCCTGGCCGACAAATCGCGCGACAACGGCCGCACGCCGATGCAGTGGAGCGCCGCGCCGCACGCCGGTTTCACCACCGGCACGCCGTGGATCGGCTGCGCCGAGAACTACCCGCAGATCAACGCCGAGGCGGCGCTGGCCGATCTCGACTCGGTGTTTTACGCCTACCGCCAGCTGATCACCCTGCGCAAGCAGTATCCGCTGCTGACCCACGGCGACTATCAGGATCTGGCGCCGGAACACCCGGCGCTGTGGTGCTATCAGCGCAGCTGGAACGGCCAGCGCCTGCTGGTCGCGGCCAACCTGAGCCGCGAACCGTTGGCCTGGGCGGCGGAAGGCGTGGAAGCCTCCGCGCAGTGGCGCCCGCTGATGAGCAACTACAGCGACTCAGCGGATCAGCCGCAGGCGCTGACGCTGCGGCCGTTCGAAGCGGTGTGGTGGCTACTCGAAGACTAACCCCGCAGGGCGCGGCGAGCGCTGCGCCCTACCATTTCCCCAGCAGCGCCACCACGCCGGCGGCCTCTTGCGCCAGGCGTTCATCGCTCATGTCGAACACGCCCTGCACCAGATGCGGCGGCAGGTAATCCATGCCGGTCAGGTTGGCCATGGCGTGGAACGGCAGCAGCAGATCCTGCACCGGATAACGGTTGTACCCTTCCGCCGTATAAGCCTGCGCGTTACCGCCGGTGCTCACCACCAGCTGCAACGGCTTGCCGTGCAGTTTAGTGCCCTCGCTGCCGTAGGCGAAACCGTAGGTTAATACCGCATCCTGCCATTCGCTGAGGATCGCCGGCGAGCTGTACCAGTAAAACGGGAACAGCATCACTACCGCATCGTGGCTCTGCAGCAGCGCCTGTTCGCGCGCCACGTCGATGCGGTAATCCGGGTACGCGCGGATCAGCTCATGTACGGTAACGTTAGGCAGCGGGCGTACGGCCTCGATCAGCGCCTTATTAATGCGCGACTCGTCGGGGGTGCGGTGGGCGGTTAACACTAAAATGCGTGACATAATGATTCCTCGGTCATAAGAAGATGAGGGCATTTTTCCATTTCCGCCGCTTCGGGTGTAGGCTGTTAGAGGTCACTTCAATTTCAACCGAAAGTATCAACCACGATGTCGCTGCCCTTTGACGTGCATCGCCTGTTGCCGGCCTTCCTCGCCGCCGCGCAGGCGCAAAATTTCTCCGCCGCCGCCCGCCAGCTGGGCGTGACGCCGGCGGCGGTCAGCAAAAACATCCGCGCGCTGGAAGAGAAGCTGGCGCTGCGGCTGTTTCAGCGCAACACCCACAACGTACTGCTGACTGACGAGGGCAAAGCGCTGCTGGCGCAGGTGGCGCCGCTGTGGCAGGCGTTGGCGGCGACGCTGGAAAGCGCCGGCGGTGAACGCCAGGCGCCGGCCGGGGTGGTGCGCGTCACGATGATCCCCGGCTTCGGCCGCCAAATGCTGATGCCGTTGATCCCGCAATTTCTGGCGCGCTACCCGCAGATCGATCTCGATCTGTCGCTGGACGCCCGGGTGGTGAATCTGGTGGGCGAAGGTTTCGACGTCGGCATCGGCAGCCGGGTCGATCCCGACAGTCGGCTGGTGGCCCGCCCACTCTACCCGATGCATATGGTGCTGGCGGCGTCGCCCGACTATCTGGCGCGGCGCGGTGAACCGCAAACGCCGCACGATCTGCTGCGGCACGACTGCCTGCTGCACCGTAACCCGGGCAACGGCCGCCACGTCAAATGGCAGTTGCGCCATAAAGGCGAAACGCTGGCGCTGGATCTGAACGGCCGCCTGGTGGTCAGCCGCCCGGAGATGTTGCTGGATGCAGCGCTGGCCGGGCTGGGCATCGTCAACCTAGCGCACTGGTACGTCGAGAAACACTTCGAGCAGGGCACGCTGCGGCCGGTGCTGGCGGAATGCTGGCCGCGCCCGGTGCAGCTGTGGCTCTATTACGCTTCGGCGGATCTGCCGCCGCGGGTGCGCGTTTGGGTCGATTTTCTGCTGGAACATTTTCGCGATCGGCCAACCGGCGATTGACGTCTGTTCAGCTTGCGCACGCTCTTCCGTTTTCCTTGTTCTACATCAAAAGAATCGCGTCAATATCTATATATAGTGCATTAAGAATTATGAATACCTATATATAGTAGTTATCCACAAAATCATCCACACGCCGCCACAGCCCTTGCGCGCTGCGGCTTTGCCCTGTGGATAAGCGAAATTTGACGGTTGCTCGCCACGCCAGGCGGGTATCAACGCTCCCTCGGGGAACAAGGAGTACAACGTGAAACCAGTAGTGATTAAGCGGGACGGTTGCCAGGTACCTTTTGACGAAGCGCGCATCGCGCAGGCCATCGAGCGCGCCGCGCTGGCGGTGGGCGTGGTCGACGCCGACTACTGCGCCACCGTCGCCCGCGTGGTCGCTCAGCGCATGGAGCAGCAGCCGCGCGTCGATATCCACGAGATCCAGCAGGCGGTGGAAAACCAGCTGATGGCCGGCGAATACAAACAGCTGGCGCGCGCCTATATCGAATACCGCCACGATCGCGACGTGGCGCGCGAGCTGCGCGGCCGCCTGAACCAGGAAATTCGCGGCCTGGTCGAGCAGAGCAACCGCGCGCTGCTGAACGAGAACGCCAATAAAGACAGCAAGGTGATCCCCACCCAGCGCGACCTGCTGGCGGGCATCGTCGCCAAACACTACGCCAAACAGCACATCCTGCCGCGCGACGTGGTGCTGGCCCATGAACGCGGCGAAATTCACTACCACGATCTCGACTACTCGCCGTTCTTCCCGATGTTCAACTGCATGCTGATCGATCTGAAAGGCATGCTGACCAACGGCTTCAAGATGGGCAACGCCGAGATTGAGCCGCCGAAGTCGATCTCCACCGCCACCGCCGTGACCGCGCAGATCATCGCCCAGGTCGCCAGCCATATTTATGGTGGCACCACCATCAACCGCATCGATGAAATTCTGGCGCCGTTCGTCGACGAGAGCTTCCGCAAACACCTGCAGGTGGCGGAGGAATGGCAGATCCCGGACGCCAAAGGCTATGCCATGGCGCGCACCGAGAAAGAGTGTTACGACGCCTTCCAGTCGCTGGAGTACGAGGTCAACACCCTGCACACCGCCAACGGCCAGACGCCGTTCGTCACCTTCGGCTTCGGCCTTGGCACCAGCTGGGAATCGCGCCTGATCCAGCGCTCGATCCTGAAAAACCGCATCGCCGGGCTGGGCAAAAACCGCAAGACCGCCGTGTTCCCCAAACTGGTGTTCGCCATCCGCGACGGCCTCAACCACCAGTACGGCGATCCGAACTACGACATCAAGCAACTGGCGCTGGAGTGCGCCAGCAAGCGCATGTACCCGGACATCCTCAACTACGATCAGGTGGTGAAGGTCACCGGCTCGTTCAAAACGCCGATGGGCTGCCGCAGCTTCCTCGGCACCTACGAGCAGGACGGCGAGCTGGTGCACGACGGCCGCAACAACATCGGCGTCATCAGCCTCAACCTGCCGCGCATCGCGCTGGAGGCGATGGGCGACGAGTCGCGCTTCTGGGCGCTGCTGGATCAGCGCCTACAGCTGGCGAAAAAGGCCCTGATGACGCGCATCGCCCGGCTGGAAGGCATCAAGGCGCGGGTGGCGCCAATCTTGTACATGGAAGGCGCCTGCGGCGTGCGGCTCAAGGCCGACGACAATATCGCCGATATCTTCAAGAACGGCCGCGCTTCAATTTCGCTGGGCTATATCGGCCTGCACGAGACCATCAACGCGCTGTTCGGCGGCGAAAACCACGTGTATGACGACGAGGCGCTGCGCGCCAAAGCGGTGGCGATCGTCGCGCGGCTGCGCGCCGCCGTCGACGCCTGGAAAGACGAGACCGGCTACGGCTTCAGCCTCTACAGCACGCCGAGCGAAAACCTGTGCGATCGCTTCTGCCGGCTGGACACCGCCGATTTCGGCGTGGTGCCGGGCGTCACCGATAAGGGCTATTACACCAACAGCTTCCACCTTGACGTGGAGAAGAAGGTCAATCCGTACGACAAGCTGGACTTCGAAGCGCCCTACCCGCCGTTGGCCAGCGGCGGCTTCATCTGCTATGGCGAGTACCCGAACCTGCAGCACAACCTGAAAGCGCTGGAAGACGTCTGGGACTACAGCTACACCCGGGTGCCTTACTACGGCACCAACACGCCGATCGACGAGTGCTACGAATGCGGCTTCACCGGTGAATTCTCCTGCACCAGCAAAGGCTTCACCTGCCCGAAATGCGGCAACCACGACTCGGCCAAGGTCTCGGTCACCCGCCGGGTGTGCGGCTATCTCGGCAGCCCCGATGCCCGGCCGTTCAACGCCGGCAAGCAGGAAGAAGTGAAACGCCGGGTGAAACACCTCGGCAACGGGCAGCTCGGCTGAGAAACGCCGCGCAGCCTAGGCAGAAGCCTGTTCATCAGGCGTGATTGTCGCAGCCGGTTTGCCTTCGGCCAGCGCGCACCAACCGGAGCGTACATGCAGTACGTGAGGATTGGCAGCACTGCCCGGAGGCAAAATGGCCAGTAAAATAGCCTGATGGGCAGGCCTCACATGAATTATCACCAGTACTACCCGATTGACGTCGTCAACGGCCCCGGCACCCGCTGCACGCTGTTTGTCGCCGGCTGCGTGCACCAGTGCCCCGGCTGCTACAACAAAAGCACCTGGCGGCTCAACTCCGGCCAGCCGTTTACCCCGGAGTTGGAAGACCGCATCATCGCCGATCTGAACGATACGCGCGTGCCGCGCCAGGGGCTGTCGCTCTCCGGCGGCGATCCGCTGCACCCGGCCAACGTGCCGAGCATCTTAATGCTGGTGAAACGGGTACGCGCCGAGTGCCCCGGCAAGGATATCTGGCTGTGGACCGGCTACCGGCTGGCGGAGCTGGACACGCAGCAAATGCAGGTGGTGGACAGGATCAACGTGCTGATCGACGGCAAGTTCGTGCAGGATTTGAAAGACCCGGCGCTGATCTGGCGCGGCAGCAGCAACCAGGTGGTGCATAGGTTGCGTTGAGTTGAGCTGCAAGAGCTACGTTATGGAGTTAATCTGATGGGCTGCTTTGTGCCAATAGCAGACATGAATGAATCGATTGCAGCAGAATCTCCTCCTGATCAAGACGTCTCAAATTCTTGGGGTTATAGTGTGTGGTGCTCAACGAATCGTTGCGCGGGACATTTGATATGCAGCCCATTTTAGCTGCAGCAAACAAAGGCAGCGTATCAAATACAGGTGAAATCAGGCATTATGCAATGGAGACAAGATGATAGATGAGAGCGCGAAAGCGATAGTCGAAAAGCTCGCTGTTCCGGTTTATGAAGATGCTCTGAGCCCTTTTGCTAAAGAATTATCAAAGGGATTAGTCTCTATTGCCAGAATGGTAAATTCGGGAGTTTTCCTGGTAGAAGACAGTGTTCATGCGGTGACAAGCGTCTTGCGGATGACTGCTGAGAATCTGGCATTATTACCGCCCAAGCAAATTTCATTCGATCGGCCAAGGGTTGCTCTTCAGGCTCTGAATGAGGCAAAATTTGCAATAAATGAAGATGAAATACAGCGTCTTTTTTCAAATCTAATATCGGCAAGCTTGGACAAGAAAACTTCGAGGATTGCTCATCCAGCGTACATCGAAATAATCAAGCAACTCCAACCGGATGAAGCCAAGATCCTTCGGTTTATGTTTAATAAAGAAAACCATAGAAAAGGTCATGCACCAACGATTGATATAGTCCAACAAGATTCGGAGGATAGTAACTTAACGATCACATCAACTACACCGGAAGTAAATCTAATTTGTGAAGATGCTGGTTGCGATAACCCCGAAAACTCAGTTATGTATTTCTTCAACTTAAAACGGTTGGGCCTGCTAACTCCAACATCAGGAACTTCTTTCCCAAAGGAAGAGCATGAAAGAATTTTCTCATCAGAGAAAGTAAAAGAAATATGTAGTGTAAATTCGCATCTAGATAGGGTTTCTTATAAAAGCGGGCAATATAGTTTTACAGGCTTTGGCCGAGGCTTTGTCGATTCGTGTGTCGGCAGACATAGCATTTAAAAAGTCAATAAGCGGATCCGGTTATTGAGGCTTTAACGTCCGCTCTTCGCTCAAAGCCGACCAACAGCGACCTTAGACACTGTAAGTCCAGCTGTGAGCTAGCACAGCTCAACATCATCCTCGATAACGTTCCCGGATCTTCGCCTTGAATATAGCCATTCGTTTTTCTGCCTCCGAATGGCTTATATAAACCGCGGTGCCGTTTCTTAGCGTTCAAGGGCGGCATCCACCCTTTCACGCAGCGCTTGCTCCACGAACATCGCCTCTACGTCCATTTCAGGTTTATTCCGCTGTTCCATTTCCATCTCCTCCATTGAGATAGCGTCAAGTCACGAATCAGTTACACCAACCCCATACCCACCACGCCGGTCAGCACGCCGCACAGCGCCACCAGCGCCGCCGTCAGGCACAGCGCCCGGGCGGAGAAGGCCTTGTTGAGCATCAGCAGCGAAGGCAGGCTGACCGCCGGCAGGGTCATCAGCAGCGCCAGCGCCGGGCCGGCGCCCATGCCCGCCAGCATCATAGTCTGCACGATCGGGATTTCCGCCGCGGTGGGGATAACGAACAGGCAGCCGACGATCGCCAGGCCTATGATCCACAGCAGGCTATTGTCGACGGCGCCGTCAGCGTGCGGGAACAGCCAGACCCGCGCCGCGCCCAGCGCCAGCACCGCCAGCACATAGATCGGGATGGTCGACCAAAACAGCGCCCACAGCGCTTTGCCCCAGCGGGCAAGGAACGGCCGCTCATCGCTCTGCGCCGTCAGCACCAAAGGCTGCGGCGCGGTGGGCTGCGGATCGTTGGCGGCCACGCGCTGCACCAGCCAGGCTATGCCCAGCACCATCACCACGCCCGCCACCAGACGGATGGCGGCAAACGGCCAGCCGAGCACAAATCCCATAAACACCAGCGTCGCCGGGTTCAGTACCGGGTTAGCGAGCCAAAAGGCCAGCGCAGCGCCGCTGGACACCGACTGGCGGCGCATGCCGGCGGCAACCGGTGCGGCGCAGCAGGTGCACATCATGCCCGGCAGCGCGATCAGCGCCCCCAGCACGGTACCGGAAAAACGCCGGTGGCCGAGCGTGCGCGCCAGCCAGTCGCGCGGGATCAGCACCTGCACCAGCGAGCCTAACAGCACCCCGAGCAGCGCCGCCTTCCATACCGCGGTGAAGTAGACCAGCGCGTACTGCCAGGCCGCCAGCCAGGGGCTCGCGGCGCCGTCGGCCAGGATAGATTTGCCGATCGAGTGGCTGTCCGCCGCCACGAAGGCCTTGCCGTAGTAAGGCTGCCATTTGACGTAGTAGAGGCCAACCGCCACCACCAGCAGAAACAGGATCGGTTTCCACAGCGGCCAGGCGCGTGGGGCGTGTTCAGGGGCGTTCAGAGATTGCGGCATGGTAGCGGCCAGAGTCAGTCAACAGTGGCGCCAGCATAGCGCGCCGCCGCCGCCCGTGCACGCCCGCGCTGTCCTAAATAGTTCATCTGTTCGCCACCGACGCGTAACGCGATTGTCATCTGCGCCCGTCACCATGATGCCGACGAGAAAACCACAGGGTAGACGCCCGATGAAACGCACCGCTTCCGCCTTCATCGCACCGCCATCGGCATGACGAGGTTTTTATTATGATGGAGTTATCTAGACATCCGACCACTTACCCCACCCGCTATCAGCAGATCGCCGCGCAGCTGGAACAGGAGCTGCGCACGCAGTACCGCTGCGGCGACTACCTGCCTTCGGAACAGCAGCTGGCCGAGCGTTATCAGGTCAATCGCCACACCCTGCGCCGCGCGGTGGATCAGCTGGTGGAGCGCGGCTGGCTGCAGCGCCGCCACGGCGTCGGCATTCTGGTGTTGATGCGGCCTTACGACTACCCGCTGCACGCCAATACCCGCTTCAGCCAGAACCTGTTCGAACAGGGCAGCCATCCCACCAGTGAGCGCTTACTCGCTGTCTTGCGCCCGTGCAATGGGCATGTCGCCAGCGCACTCTCGCGTGAAGAAGGCGAAATGGTGATCCACCTGCGCACCCTGCGCCGGGTCAACGGCGTGCCGATGAGCGTGATCGACCATTATCTGCCCGATCTGGACTGGTGGCCGGCGCTGCAGCAGTTCCACAGCGGTTCGCTGCACCAGTTTATCGAACAGCACCTGCAGCAGCCGCTGACCCGCCGCCAGACGCGCATCAGCGCGCGCCGCGCGCAGGCCAAAGAGAGCCGGCTGCTGGAGATCGCCACCCACGCGCCGCTGCTGTGCGTGCGCACCCTTAACGTCCGCAGCGGCGGCGAAGACGTGGCGGAATACTCCGTCAGCCTGGCCCGCGCCGACATGATTGAACTGACGATGGAGCACTGAATGCACGCCTTAGAGTCGAGACAACGCTGGATGTCGGTGCTGGCGCACAGCCGGCCCGAGCAGCTGCGCAGCCACTGGCAGGCGCTGAACCTCAGCCCGGGTTACCGCAGCATCCGCGCGCCGGAGATCGGCCTGGCCCAGCTGCAGGGGCGCATGGGCGCCACCGGCCGCCGCTTCGTGCTGGGGGACATGACGGTCACCCGCGCGGTGGTGCAGCTGGACAACGGCGGCTACGGCTACAGCTATATCGCCGGGCGCGACAAGGCGCACGCCGAGCTGTGCGCGCTGGCCGATGCGCTGCTGCAACAGCCGGAACACGGCGAACGCCTGCAACAACAGCTGATCGCGCCGCTGGCCGCGCTGCAGCACGAACAGCGCCAGCTGCGCGCCCGGGCGATCGCCGCCAGCCGGGTGGACTTCTTTACGCTGGTGCGAGGGGATTAAGCCATGAGTTTATTGACCGGTTTTGAACAACCGATAGACCAATCGCAGCACGCTTTCCGTTTGATTCTTAAAGCCTTGAGCGAACCGGGCCACCGGGTGACGCTGCCGGGCGGCCCGGCCTGGGCGCCGCTGAACGCCGCCAGCACCGCCACGCTGCTGACGCTGGCCGATCAGGAAACGCCGCTGCAGCTGTGCGCTGCGCTTAAAAGTGAGCGAGTGCTAACAAACATTCGTTTTCACAGCGGCGCGCCGCTGGCCGCCACGGCGCAGGAGGTCTGTTTTGCCCTGTTCGATGAGCACGTGCAGGCCGCCGATCTGCAGGCGTTGCCACACGGCACTGAAATCTCGCCGGAATGCGGCGCCACGGTCATCGTGCAGCTCGCCGAGCTGGAGAATGGCGCCGCGCTGCGCCTGACCGGCCCCGGCATCGAGAAGCAACGCCTGATAGCGCCGCGCCTGCCGCCGGCGCTGCTGGATTATCTGGTCAACCGTCCGCAGCGCTTCCCGCTGGGGCTGGATATTTTGCTGACCTGCGGCGATCGCCTGCTGGCGATCCCGCGGACCACCCGCGTGGAGGTGTGCTGATGTACGTAGCGGTAAAAGGGGGCGAAAAAGCCATTGAGGCCGCCCATCAGCTGCAGGAACAGCTGCGGCGCGGCGACGAGGCGCTGCCGGCGATCGGCGCGGAACAAATCGAACAGCAGCTGGGGCTGGCGGTAGATAGGGTGATGACCGAAGGCGGCATCTACGATCGCGAGCTGGCGGCGCTGGCCATCAAACAGGCCAGCGGCGATCTGGTGGAGGCAATCTTCCTGCTGCGCGCCTATCGCACCACCCTGCCGCGCCTGGCGGTCAGCGAGCCGCTGGCCAGCGAAAGCATGCGGCTGGAGCGGCGCATCTCGGCGGTTTACAAGGACTTGCCCGGCGGGCAGGTGCTGGGGCCGACCTATGACTACACCCACCGGCTGCTGGATTTCGCGCTGCTGGCGGAAGGCGAGGCGCCGCGCGGGCCGCAGGCCGACGAACCGCTGCCGGACAACTGCAGCCACGTGTTCGATCTGCTGTGTCGCCAGCAGCTGGCGCGGGAGGAACAGGACGACGGCAGTACGCCGGACGACATCACCCGCAACCCGCCGGTTTACCCCTGCTCGCGCTCGGCGCGCCTGCAGCAGCTGGTGCGCGGCGACGAAGGTTTTCTGCTGGCGCTCGGCTACGCCACCCAGCGCGGCTACGGCCGCAACCACCCGTTCGCCGGCGAGATCCGCACCGGCCACGTTTCTGTGGAGATCGTGCCTGAAGAGCTGGGTTTCGCCATCGATATCGGCGAAATCCTGCTGACCGAGTGCGAAATGGTCAACGGGTTCGTCGATCCCAAGGACCACCCGCCGCACTTCACCCGCGGTTACGGGCTGGTGTTCGGCCGCGCCGAGCGTAAGGCGATGGCGATGGCGTTGGTGGATCGCGCATTGCAGAGCTCGGACTACGGCGCAGGCGTCGCCAGCCCGGCGCAGGACGAAGAGTTCGTGCTGGCCCACGCCGACAACGTCGAGGCCGCCGGCTTCGTCTCCCATCTCAAGCTGCCGCACTACGTCGACTTCCAGGCCGAACTGGAACTGCTCAAGCGGCTGCGGCAGGAATACAGCGAGCGTCAGGAGGCCCGCGATGAGTGAAGTATTGACCGGCTATAACCTCGGTTATCTGGACGAGCAGACCAAGCGCATGATCCGCCGCGCCATCCTGAAGGCGGTGGCGATCCCCGGCTATCAGGTGCCGTTCGGCGGCCGCGAGATGCCGATGCCCTACGGCTGGGGCACCGGCGGCATTCAGCTCACCGCCAGCGTCATCGGCCGCGCCGACGTGCTGAAGGTGATCGACCAGGGGGCCGACGACACCACCAACGCGGTATCGATCCGCCGCTTCTTCCAGCGCGTCGCCGGGGTGGCCACCACCGAACGCACGCCGGAGGCCTCGCTGATCCAGACCCGTCACCGCATTCCGGAAACGGCGTTGCGCGAAGACCAGATCCTGATCTATCAGGTGCCGATCCCGGAGCCGCTGCGCTTTATCGAACCGCGCGAAACCGAGACCCGCAAGATGCACGCGCTGGAGGAGTACGGCGTGATGCAGGTGAAGCTGTATGAAGACATCGCGCGCTACGGCCATATCGCCACCACCTATGCCTACCCGGTGAAGGTCAACGATCGCTACGTGATGGATCCGTCGCCGATCCCGAAATTCGACAACCCGAAAATGCACATGATGCCGGCGCTGCAGCTGTTCGGCGCCGGGCGCGAGAAACGCATCTACGCCCTGCCGCCGTTCACCAAGGTGGAGAGCCTGGACTTCGACGACCATCCGTTCAGCGTGCAGCAGTGGGACGAACCCTGCGCGCTGTGCGGCTCGCGCCACAGCTACCTGGACGAGGTGGTGCTCGACGATCGGGGCAACCGCATGTTCGTCTGTTCGGACACCGACTACTGCCGGCAGCAGCTGGCGCAATCTTCGCAAGAGGCGCAGCACTGATGACTTCCACCCCTTTGAGCACCACCCCGCTGCTGTCGGTGAACCGGCTCACCCACCTGTACGCCCCCGGCAAGGGCTTCAGCGACGTGTCGTTCGACATCTACCCCGGTGAAGTGCTGGGCATCGTCGGCGAATCCGGCTCCGGCAAAACCACGCTGCTGAAGTCGATCTCGGCGCGGCTGGCGCCGCAGCGCGGGCAGATCCTTTACCGCCCGCAGGCGGGCCAGGAGCACGACCTGTACGCCATGGCGGAGAGCGATCGCCGCCGCCTGCTGCGCACCGACTGGGGCGTGGTGCACCAGCATCCGCTCGACGGGCTGCGGCCGCAGGTCTCCGCCGGCGGCAACATCGGCGAGCGGCTGATGGCCATCGGCCAGCGCCACTATGGCGACATTCGCCGCCAGGCCGGCCAGTGGCTGGAAGACGTCGAAATCCCGTTGTCGCGCCTCGACGATCTGCCGACCACCTTCTCCGGCGGCATGCAGCAGCGGCTGCAGATCGCCCGCAATCTGGTCACCCACCCCAAGCTGGTGTTTATGGATGAGCCGACCGGCGGGCTGGACGTGTCGGTGCAGGCGCGCCTGCTCGATCTGCTGCGCAATCTGGTGGTGGAGATGCAGCTGGCGGCGGTGATCGTCACCCACGATCTCGGCGTGGCGCGGCTGCTGGCCCACCGCCTGCTGGTGATGAAACAGGGCGAAGTGGTGGAGAGCGGCCTGACCGATCGGGTGCTCGACGATCCGCACCATCCTTACACCCAGCTGCTGGTTTCTTCGGTGCTGTCGTAACCCAAGGCGATAACAGATGACTATGCAAATCCGAGTTGAACATCTCAGTAAAACCTTTGTGCTGCATCAGCAGTACGGCACCCGGCTGCCGGTGCTGCACGACGCCAACCTGACGGTCCACGGCGGCGAATGCGTGGTGCTGCACGGCCACTCCGGCAGCGGCAAATCCACCCTGCTGCGCTCGCTGTACGCCAACTACCTGCCGGACAGCGGCCATATCTGGATCAACCACCAGGGCGACTGGCTGGACATGGTCAGCGCCGACGCGCGCCAGATTCTGGCGGTGCGCCGCCATACGCTGGGCTGGGTCAGCCAGTTCCTGCGGGTGATCCCGCGCATCAGCGCGCTGGAGGTGGTGATGCAGCCGCTGCTGGAACAGGGCATCGAGCGCGCCGAGTGCCGCGACCGCGCCGAAGCGCTGCTCGCTGCGCTCAACGTGCCGCAGCGCCTGTGGCCGCTGGCGCCGTCCACCTTCTCCGGCGGCGAGCAGCAGCGGGTAAACATCGCGCGCGGCTTTATCGTCGATTATCCCATCCTGTTGCTGGATGAACCGACCGCCTCACTCGACAGCCGCAACAGCGCGGCGGTGGTGCAGCTTATCGAACGCGCCAAGGCGCGCGGCGCGGCGATCGTCGGCATTTTCCATGATGAAGGCGTCCGCCGACAGGTCGCCGACCGGCTTTATGACATGCAGGCGCCGCAGGCGCTGGAGGCCCTCTGATGATCGTCAATAACGTTAAGCTGGTGCTGGATGACCAGGTGGTGCAAGGCTCGCTGGAGATGCAGGACGGCGTGATCCGCAGCTTCGCCGACGGCCCGAGCCGGCTGCCGCAGGCGCTGGACGGCGACGGCGGCTGGCTGCTGCCGGGGCTGATCGAGCTGCATACCGACAACCTGGACAAGTTCTTTACCCCGCGCCCGAACGTCGACTGGCCGGCCCATTCGGCGATGAGCAGCCACGACGCGCTGATGGTGGCCAACGGCATCACCACGGTGCTGGACGCGGTGGCGATCGGCGACGTGCGCGACGGCGGCCACCGGCTGGAAAACCTGCAGAAGATGATCGACGCGGTGATCCACAGCCAGCGCGCCGGGGTGAACCGCGCCGAGCACCGGCTGCACCTGCGCTGCGAGCTGCCGCACGAGAGCACGCTGCCGCTGTTCGAACAGCTGATGGACAAGCCGGGCGTGTCGCTGGTGTCGCTGATGGACCACTCGCCGGGCCAGCGCCAGTTCGCCTCGCGCGAAAAGTACCGCGAATATTATCAGGGCAAATACCACCTCAACGATCAGCAGATGAGCGAGTACGAGGCGCAGCAGGTCGCCCTGTCCGCCCGCTGGGCCGCGCCGAACCGCGAGGCGATCGCCGCCCACTGTCGCGCGCGCCGCATCTCGCTGGCCAGCCATGACGACGCCACCGCCGCGCACGTGGCCGAATCCTGCGCGCTGGGCAGCGCCATCGCCGAGTTCCCCACCACCGAGGCGGCCGCCCGCGCTTCGCACCAGCAGGGCCTGCAGGTGCTGATGGGCGCGCCGAACATCGTGCGCGGCGGCTCCCATTCCGGCAACGTGGCGGCGCACCACCTGGCGGCGCTGGGGGTGCTGGATATTCTCTCTTCCGATTATTACCCGGCCAGCCTGCTGGACGCGGCGTTTCGCCTCGCGGCGGACGAGCGCAACGCCTACGATCTGCCCCAGGCGGTGCGCATGATCACCCGCAACCCGGCGCGGGCGCTGGATCTGCAGGATCGCGGCACCCTCGCCGAAGGGCTGCGGGCGGATCTGGTGCTGGCGCGGCCGCACGGCGAGCACGTTTACGTGCAGAACGTGTGGCGTCAGGGCAGGCAGGTGTTCTGATGGCGCGGCTCATCTATCTGATGGGGCCTTCCGGCGCAGGCAAGGACAGCCTGCTGGCCGCGCTGCGGGCCGACGCCGACCGCGCGCCGCTGGTGGCGCACCGTTACATCACCCGGCCGGCGGACGCCGGCTGCGAGAATCACATCGCGCTGAGCGAACCCGAATTTCTGCGCCGCCGCGCCAAGGGGCTGTTCGCGCTCGACTGGCAGGCCCACCAGCAGCGCTACGCGTTCGGGATCGAGGTGGATCTTTGGCTGCTGCAGGGGATCGATGTGGCGGTCAACGGTTCGCGCGCCCACCTGCCGCAGGCGCAGCAGCGCTACGGTGCGCAGCTGCTGCCGGTATGCCTGCAGGTCAACGCCGCGATCCTGCGCCGGCGCCTGCAGGATCGGGGGCGGGAAAGCGCCGAACAGATCGAGCAGCGGCTGGCGCGGGCGGCGGAATATCAGCAGAGTCTGCCCGCCGGCTGCCGGGTGCTGCACAACGACGGCCCACTCGACGATACCCTGGCGGCGCTGCTGGCGCTGCTGCCTACCTCCACCCGACAAGCTCAGGATGCGACGCCATGAACGACTTTGCCCAGCCGAAAATCGGCGACAACGTGACCCTTAACCACACCCGGCTTGGCCAATATGTGCACCTGGCCGACGATGCGATCCTGGAAGAGGTGGAGATGGGGGACTACTCCTACACCGCCGGGCACAACCAGATCTTTTACGCCACTATCGGCAAGTTCGTCTCCATCGCCTCCTATGCGCGCATCAATCCCGGCAACCACCCGACCTACCAGCGCATCGCGCAGCATCACTTCACCTACCGCGCTTCCGAATACGGGCTGGGGGAAGACGACGCGGCGTTCTTCGACTGGCGGCGCGAGCACCACGTCACCGTCGGCCACGACGTGTGGATCGGCCATAACGCCATCCTGATGCCGGGCGTCAGCGTCGGCAACGGCGCGGTGATCGGCAGCGCGGCGGTGGTTACCAAGGACGTGGAGCCTTACAGCATCGTTGCCGGCGTGGCGGCCAAAAAGATCGGCATGCGCTTTGACGACGCGCTGATCGAGCGTATCGAACGCAGCCAGTGGTGGCACTGGGATCACGCTACGCTGCAGGCGCGGCTGGCGGATTTTCGCGACATCAACCGCTTTGCGCAGAAGTACCTTTAACGGAGGGGGAACGATGCAACTGACCTTTCTCGGCACCGGCGGCGCGCAGCAGGTGCCGGTGTTCGGCTGCGACTGCCCGGTCTGCCAACGGGCGCGGCGCGAGCCGGCATTTCGGCGGCGAGCGTGCAGCGCCATGCTTAACTATCAGGGGGAAACGACCTTATTGGATGCGGGATTGCCGGCTTTGGAGCGGCGATTTTCGGCGGGGCAAATTCAACGTTTTTTACTGACACATTACCACATGGATCACGTTCAGGGGTTATTTCCTTTGCGTTGGGGGTGCGGAAATTCCATTCCGGTGTATGGTCCGCCGGATGAACAGGGCTGCGACGACCTGTTCAAACACCCCGGCATTCTGGCGTTTCAGCCGCCGTTGGCCCCCTTCGCCACCGTCGAGCTGGGCGGCATGCGCATCACCCCGCTGCCGCTGCAACACTCCAAACTGACCCACGGCTACCTGATCCAGGCGGCGGGCGCTTCACTGGCCTACCTGACCGACACCGTCGGCCTGCCGCCGGCCACCGCCGACTATCTGCAGAAGGTGGCGCTGGATCTGCTGGTGCTCGACTGCAGCCTGCCGCCTCAGCCGCAGGCGCCGCGCAACCACAACGACCTGACCCGCGCGCAGGAGACGCAGCGGTTGCTGCAGCCCAAACGCACGCTGCTGACGCACATCAGCCATCATCTCGATCGGTGGCTGCTGGACAATGAACTGCCCGCCGGCCTGGAGCTGGCGTTCGATCACCTCAGCGTCAGTCTCGGTAGCAATGCAGCCGATCCGATTCCAGCACCCTGACCCCTTCGCCCGGCGTGAACGCCTGCTGCAGCAGCGTTTGCGCCACATCTTTGGCGGCGACCGCCCGCCATTTGCCGGGCAACAGCCTGAACAGCGGCAGCGTGAGGCGCTCCGTCAGGCGCGGCGCCGGGCGATCCCCCACCAGCATGGAAGGCCGCACCAGCGTCAGGCGCGGCCAGCGCTGTTCGCGCAGCGCCTGCTCCATCTCGCCTTTGGTGCGGTTATACAGGAAAGTGGAATCCGCGTTGGCGCCCAACGCGCTCACCACCAGACAGTGCTGCGCCCCCAACCGGCGGCCGGTCAGCGCGCTCTCCACCACCAGTTGGTAATCGACGTAGCGGAAGGCATCGGCGCTGCCCGCCGCCCGGCGGGTGGTGCCCAGGCAGCAGAACACCAGATCGACCGGCTGCTGCAGGCCGCTCAGCAGTTCGAACAGCGCATCGCCGACCGGATTGGTCAGCTTGCCGTGCGGCGGCAGCGGCGTGCGCGTCGGCGCCACAATGGCCGTAATCTGCGGATCGCTTTGCAACAGCTGCAACAATTCGCGCCCCACCAGCCCGGTTGCGCCGACTAACAGTGCTCGCGCCATGCGATCTCCCGTTGTAATCAATACGTCGACTTAAAGTATAGACCGCGCCCAGTGCAGCTTCTTGCCGAAACCAAGGGTGTTGTCGGTCATCTTCACCTCGTGCAGATCCAACCGCCATACCGAGGCCTTCATCGCCCTGGCGATCGGGAAGCGCTTGCAGTAACGCGCGCGCGCCGCCTCGGCTTCTTCGCCGCTCAGCAGCACCGCCTCGGCGCGGTATTGCACGCCGCGGATCAGCGCGATGCTTTTCGGTTTCGGCGCGATGGTGCCGACCACCCGGCCGTTGTTCAGCATCAGCCCGCCGTGGCGGGTGTGCGGTTCGGTCATCAGCCACAGCGCCATCGTCGCGGCGTCGAACACGTAAAAACAGTTGGCGCACCACATGTCGAGGCCGTCGCCGGCGCACAGCGTCAAGACGTGTTGCTTGCCGATGAAATCCGCAATCTGCTGCCGTTGTTCTGGGGTATTCAAGGTTACTCGCCTCCCTGTTCACTCACTTCATCTTACCCTGCGTTGTTGAAGCGAGTCACAAATAACGATAATCATCAAAAAACAAAATTGAATATAAAAACGCAATAAATGCATTTTTATTAACTTAAGCCCGAAGCGGATTTATAACATAAAAAATACAAGACGGATTTATTTGATCGTTATGCAACCGGTTAATCGAGCGATTTTATTGTTCTCATCCTGGCGACACGCAAATTTAGCGCACACGTCCGGCATCGATTAGCAATTTATTTACATACCCAGTTGACTCCCTGAACACGGTTTATGCAATTCACTGCATAACTTATGAATAGTTATTTATCAAAACCGGCATTTATGTGACTTTAATCACGATTTTTAGCCCGCCTTGCGTTAAAATAGCGCCATCTTTTCACTCAGCAAGGTGGATTAGAAAATGGAAAACAATAACCGAAAAATGGCGCACATCAGGCGCACAACCCATATTATGATGATGGCTCATCGCAGCTGCTTTAGCTTCGCATTCTTCAACTACAGATAACCCTCTCCCCTCGCTCTTACGCCGTTGATAAGAGTGTCATTGCGTTTTTACTTATTCTCCGCACGCCGGTGATAATATCTCTTTCTCGCTAACCGGGAAGGACACGCAATTCATTTTTAATTTCGGCCAAGCGCACCCAAGCTAAATAAAACAGTGAACACGGTTAATGCCTTTTGGCATCACTGGGTTCTCGCACACCTTTATTTTCGTGAAGGCGTTAGCGGCAAATGGAATTATTTGCCGGCGGACTGCCTTTGCCTGAAGAATGAGAAAAATGAAAAAATTAAAAATTGCCGCCAACACCCAAACCCTCGGCTGCTTTGAAACCGAACGCGACATCGTCGATGTGCACCACAGCGATTTCAATGACGTCGCCGCCATCGTGCTGTCGGTGGAGGACGTCGCGCAAGGCATGGTGGCGCGCATCGAAGAACACGGCCTGAACATTCCGCTGTTCGTCGCCGTCTGCTGCGAAGAAGAGCTGGATAACGCCGTCTTGCCGGCGCTGCACGGTGTGTTTGAACTGTGCGGCAAGAATACCCAGTTCTACGGCAAACAGCTGGAGGCCGCCGCCGCCAAATATGAGAGCGAACTGCTGCCGCCGTTCTTCAACACGCTGACGCAATACGTAGAAATGGGCAACGCCACTTTCGCCTGCCCCGGCCACCAGGGCGGCGAGTTCTTCCGCAAACATCCGGCGGGCCGCCAGTTCTTCGACTTCTACGGCGAAACGCTTTTCCGCTCCGACATGTGCAACGCCGACGTCAAACTGGGCGATCTGTTGATCCACGAAGGCGCGCCTTGCGCCGCGCAGCAGCACGCCGCCAAGGTGTTCAACGCCGACAAGACCTACTTCGTGCTCAACGGCACCTCGGCCTCGAACAAGGTGGCGACCAATGCCCTGCTGACGCGCGGCGATCTGGTGCTGTTCGACCGCAACAACCATAAATCCAACCACCACGGCGCGTTGATCCAGGCCGGCGCCACGCCGGTTTATCTTGAAACCGCGCGCAACCCGTTCGGCTTTATCGGCGGCATCGACGCGCACTGCTTCGACGAACGCTACCTGCGCCAACAGATCCGCGAAGTGGCGCCGGAACGCGCCAACGAAGCCCGCCCGTTCCGCCTGGCGATCATCCAGCTCGGCACCTACGACGGCACCATCTACAACGCCCGCCAGGTGGTCGACAAGATTGGCCACCTGTGCGATTACATCCTGTTCGACTCCGCCTGGGTGGGCTATGAGCAGTTCATTCCGATGATGAAAGACTGCTCGCCGCTGCTGCTGGAGCTGAACGAAAACGATCCCGGCATCATCGTCACCCAGTCAGTGCACAAACAGCAGGCCGGCTTCTCGCAAACCTCGCAGATCCACAAAAAAGACAAGCATATCAAGGGGCAGAGCCGCTACTGCAACCACAAGCGCTTCAACAACGCCTTTATGCTGCACGCCTCCACCAGCCCGTTCTATCCGCTGTTCGCCGCGCTGGACGTCAACGCCAAGATGCACGAGGGCAAGAGCGGCCAGCGCCTGTGGCAAGAGTGCGTGCGCGTGGGCATCGAAGCGCGCAAAATGCTGCTGGATACCTGCACGATGATCAAACCGTTCGTGCCGGATCAGATCGACGGCAAGCCGTGGCAGGCCTATGACACCGCGGCGATGGCCAACGATCTGCGCTTCTTCAACTTCGTGCCCGGCGAGAAGTGGCACGCCTTTGAGGGCTATGCCGAGTCGCAGTACTTCGTCGATCCATGCAAGCTGCTGCTCACCACGCCGGGCATCGATACCGCCACCGGCAGCTACAGCGAGTTCGGCATCCCGGCGACCATTCTGGCCAACTACCTGCGCGAAAACGGCATCGTGCCGGAAAAATGCGATCTCAACTCGATCCTGTTCCTGCTGACGCCGGCGGAAGACATCGCCAAGATGCAGCACCTGGTGGCCCTGATCGCCCGCTTCGAGAAGCACATCGAGCAAAACTCCCTGCTCAGCGAGGTGCTGCCTGCGGTCTATAAAAACCACCAGCAGCGCTACAAAAACTACACCATCCGCCAGTTGTGCCAGGAAATGCACGATCTTTACGTCAGCTATGACGTTAAAAAACTGCAAAAAGAGATGTTCCGCAAAAGTTATTTCCCGCGCGTGGTAATGAATCCGCAGGATGCCAATACCGAGTTCGTGCGCGGCAATGTGGAATTGGTGTCGCTGGCCAAGGCCGAGGGCCGCATCGCCGCCGAAGGCGCCCTGCCTTACCCGCCTGGCGTGCTGTGCGTGGTTCCCGGTGAAATTTGGGGCGGCGCCGCGCAGCGTTATTTCCTGGCACTGGAAGAAGGCATCAATTTATTGCCGGGGTTCGCGCCGGAATTGCAGGGCGTTTATATCCAACAGGATGAGGACGGCTGGAACCGCGCTTACGGCTACGTCATGAAAAATTAATCACCTTACGGGGCGGCGATTATTCTCGCCGCCCGGATCGCATCCTAAAAGAGAAAATGATCATGAGTAAGTCCAATAATAAAATGGGGGTCGTGCAATTAACGATCCTGACCGCCGTGAATATGATGGGTTCCGGCATAATTATGCTGCCGACCAAGCTGGCCGAAGTAGGCACGATTTCGATCGTTTCCTGGCTGGTGACCGCCGTCGGCTCGATGGCGCTGGCCTACGCCTTCGCCAAATGCGGCATGTTCAGCCGTAAATCCGGCGGCATGGGCGGCTACGCCGAATACGCCTTCGGTAAATCAGGCAACTTCATGGCGAACTACACCTACGGCGTTTCGCTGCTGATCGCCAATATCGCCATCGCCATTTCCGCCGTCGGCTACGGCACCGAGCTGTTCGACACCACGCTCAGCCCGCTCGGGATCTGTATCGCCACCATCGGCGTGCTGTGGCTGGCGACCGTCGCCAACTTCGGCGGCGCGCGCATCACCGGCAAAATCAGCGGCATCACCGTCTGGGGCGTGATCATTCCGGTGGTGGGCATCTCGGTCATCGGCTGGTACTGGTTCAGCGGCAGCGCCTATGTCGCCGCCTGGAACCCGCATCAGGTGCCGACCTTCGAAGCCATCGGCGCCTCGATCTCAATGACCCTGTGGGCGTTCCTGGGGCTGGAATCCGCTTGCGCCAACACCGACGTGGTGGAAAATCCGGAGCGCAACGTGCCGATCGCCGTACTGGGCGGCACCCTCAGCGCGGCGGTGATCTATATCATTTCGACCAACGTGATCGCCGGCATCGTGCCGAACATGGATCTGGCCAACTCCACCGCCCCGTTCGGGCTGGCGTTCTCCCACATGTTCAACCCGACGGTCGGCAAGATCATCATGGCGTTGATGGTCATGTCCTGCGTCGGCTCGCTGCTCGGCTGGCAGTTCACCATCGCTCAGGTGTTCAAATCCTCCGCCGACAGCGGCTTCTTCCCGAAAATCTTCTCCAAGCTGAGCAAGGCCGACGCGCCAGTTAAAGGCATGCTGACCATCGTCGTCATCCAGAGCGGTTTGTCGCTGATGACCATCAGCCCGTCGCTGAACAAGCAGTTCAACGTGCTGGTGAACCTGGCGGTGGTGACCAACATCATCCCTTACATCCTGTCGATGGCGGCGCTGGTGATTATTCAGAAAGTGGCGAAGGTGCCGGACAACAAGGCGCGCATCGCCAATATCATCGCCGGCATCGGCGCGCTGTACAGCTTCTATGCGCTCTACAGCTCCGGTGAAGAAGCGATGATGTGGGGCGCCATCGCCACCTTCCTCGGCTGGACGCTGTACGGCATCGTTTCGCCGCGCTTCGAGCTGGCGGGAAAAAAGGGGTAAAGCGGTAAGGCTCCGGCGGCCGGGGATAGGATTGTGATGGGGCGCAATATCACCTCATCACAACCCTGGCCAGCCGACGCTCTCTGTCGCCCACGCCGCTCTAGTGACTGGAATGATTCACTCTCTTTCTTGCTCTCGGGCTTTATTATCAGTAAATCCAAGCCACCACGCATAATCCCTGTTCACTACCGCCATTCATAAATAAAAAGCATCAAAACATCATTGATACCGCTTATATAAATCCATTTAAAACAGCGTTCTCGCTTCGTCACCCCATGTGCGCCAGCGCCTTCGCCATGAATAAAAACCTTTATTTAATATGGCGTTAGGATAATCAATGCCGTTTTACAGGGACTTTATTTCCCGAACGCCTAAGCACTTTCTATCATCTGCTCTGCTTTCCGGCGGTGCTATGATCATCGTTGATTTACAACCAATCACCGGCTCATCATCGGAATAAACGGCCAATTATTCACCCCGGAAGTCACGTGACGAGGTTTATATGAAAAACAATGAAAAACTCATTGTGAAAGCAGAAGAGACTCAACTGCCAAAAGATGTGGTTTATGCATTCTTGATGAACACGGCAAAGGAAGACGTCACCAATGCCGCCATGCGTCTTATCGATGAAAACGCGGTTTATACTTCCCTGAACTTTGAAAACAAAGAGCTCAAACAGATCGAGCCCTGGGCGGGCACTTCTCAAGGGCGACAGGTTTACATCGACACCTTTTCAAATGTCGGCACTTACTGGGAGATAAACGACTTCACGATCGGTGACATTCTTGCCGACGGAGGCACCGTGGCCGTATTTGGTCAATTCACCTATACCTCAGTAGCGTTAGGCCATCAGTTCACCTCTCCTTTCGCAATAAAAGCGCAGGTCAAAGACGGAAAAATCGTTTATTTCCAGTTTATGGAAGACACCTATGCTTCCGCGGCTTCATTCCGCGTCAGTGGCGAGTGGACAATTCAGCATCATAAAGGGGAAGAAAACAAATTTACCGTGGGTGTAAAATAATCCCTTATCGTCAAGACGGAATAAACAAACCGTTCCGCCAGTGGTGAAATCCATCGTTAAATCGTGACAAAATAGAGATGCCGCGCTTAGCTATGGCGGCCTGATGTCATCTCTACCCTTGCACAGGACCCCAATGATGGACTTGCCCCACTGGTATCTCTATATGCTGCGTTTACCGAGCGGCATGCTGTATACCGGCATCACCACCGACGTGGCGCGCCGCCTGGCGCAGCATCAGGCCGGCAAAGGCGCCAAGGCGCTGCGCGGCAAAGGGGAATTGACGCTGGCGTTTCACTGCCCGGTGGGGGATCGCTCAACGGCGCTGAAGCTGGAATACCGCGTCAAACAGCTGAGCAAAATACAAAAAGAGCGGCTGGTGAATCACCCGCCGCTGTCGTTGGAGTATTTGTTGCCGGGCGCTAGAAGCGATTAAACGGCGCCGAAAAAGCCACTTCGCCGCTGACGCCATTCAGGGCGTCTTCCGCCAGCGGATACACCTGGAATGCGCTTTCCGTCTCCGGCCAGCGGCAGTGCAGGCCATAGGCGGCGGCCGGTTTAAAGCCGAAGCGGCCGTAGTAGGCCGGATCGCCCAGCACCACCACCGCGGCGTAGCTGAATTCGTTCAGCGAATCCAGGCCTTCGTACACCAGCTTTTCAGCCAGCCCCTGGCGACGCAGGCTTTCGTCTACCGCCAGCGGCGCCAGCGCCACCCATTGGCGGTCTTCGCCGGCCACGTCTACCGGGCTGAACGCGGCGTAACCCACTACCCCGCCTTCGTCGTCAGTGGCGACCACGCCCAGCGTCAGCAGGCCGTCTTCACGCAGCTGCTGCACCAGATCGGCTTCGTCGTCGCGGCCAAAGGCGCGGCGCAGCAAGGCGTCAATGCCCGCCGCGTCTACCGGGATCTCTACGCGGATCAGCATGATACCGCCACACGGGAAACCGACGCCGTGCCCTCCTGCAGCCCTGCTTCGACAAAATCAGCCAACTGCAGCAGCCCCATGCGCAGCGGCGCAGGCATGCTTTCCAGCTCGATGGCGTCCATCAAATTTTTCACATACAGGCCCAATTCGGTATCCCCTTCAATCTGCAGCCGACGCTGAAAGAACAGCGTATCCGGATCTTGCTTGCGCGCCGCGATCAGGATCAGATCGTTGGCGTCGCCGCTGAAGCTGACGTCCGCTTCGGCGTGCTGGCTGACCACCAGTTTGTCGTTTTCTACCGTCATAAACCAGTGTAGCGCCAGATCGCGAACTTCGATCTTCAACCAGCGCGATTCGAGAAATTCCAGCTCGCCATCCGCCAACGCCTGGCGGAACTGCCAGCTCAGCACCTGTTGCAGCAACTGGCGCTGCAGGGCGAACGGCGTGAATTTCAGCGGGATGCGCAGCAGCGACGGCCCCTGGCGCACAAGGCGTGCTCGTAGTTGTTCCAACACGGTCATCCACTCCTTTCAATACGGACTACCGCTATTTTGCCACACTGGCGCGCGGCTTCAGCGGTCTATATCAACAAATAGTGCATTTCACCGCCATGTTTATCAATACGCCATAAGCTGCCCCAAATCAAAACCTGTGTGCGCCCCTTTGCCTAAAATGGCCTCCCCGATTCGCGTTTGCCGGCGGAACACCGCCGCCGGCAACCTTTAAAGACAGCGTGCGCCCGGCCGGGCGTACGGCTAAGCCAGGATAAATCTATGGAGCTGCTTTGTCCCGCCGGCAACCTGCCGGCCCTGAAGGCCGCGGTGGATAACGGCGCCGACGCCGTTTACATCGGTCTGAAAGACGATACCAACGCGCGCCACTTCGCCGGCCTCAACTTCACCGAGAAAAAGCTGCAGGAAGCGGTCGATTACGTGCATCGCCACGGCCGCAAACTGCATATCGCCATCAACACCTTCGCCCATCCCGACGGCTACGCCCGCTGGCAGCGCGCGGTGGATATGGCGGCCCAACTGGGCGCCGACGCCCTGATTCTGGCGGATCTGGCGATGCTGGAATATGCCGCCCAACGCTACCCGCAGTTGGAGCGACACGTTTCGGTGCAGGCTTCCGCCACCAACGAGGAAGCGATCCGTTTCTACCAACGCAACTTCGAGGTCGGCCGGGTG
Organism: Serratia sp. 506_PEND; assembly: GCF_001076875.1. Classification (NCBI taxonomy): domain Bacteria; kingdom Pseudomonadati; phylum Pseudomonadota; class Gammaproteobacteria; order Enterobacterales; family Yersiniaceae; genus Serratia; species Serratia sp. 506_PEND. The sequence goes on along the minus strand of NZ_JVEL01000425.1, from coordinate 20,684 downwards.
GTGCTGCCGCGCGTGCTGTCGATGCACCAGGTGAAACAGCTGGCGCGCACCAGCCCGGTGCCGCTGGAAGTGTTCGCTTTCGGCAGCCTGTGCATCATGGCCGAGGGGCGCTGCTACCTCTCCTCCTACCTGACCGGCGAGTCGCCGAACACCGTCGGCGCCTGTTCGCCGGCGCGTTTCGTGCGCTGGCAGCAAACCCCGCAGGGCATGGAGTCGCGCCTGAACGACGTGCTGATCGACCGCTACCAGGACCATGAAAACGCCGGTTACCCGACGCTGTGCAAGGGCCGCTATCTGGTGGACGACGTGCGCTACCACGCGCTGGAAGAGCCCACCAGCCTCAATACGCTGGAGCTGCTGCCGGCGCTGCTGGCCGCCAACATCGCCTCGGTGAAGATCGAAGGCCGCCAGCGCAGCCCGGCTTACGTCAGCCAGGTGGCGCGCGTCTGGCGCCAGGCGATAGATCGTTGTCAGGCCGATCCGGCCGCCTATCGCGCCGACGCCGCCTGGATGGAGACGCTGGGCGCGATGTCCGAAGGCACCCAAACCACGCTGGGCGCCTATCACCGCAAATGGCAGTAGCCGGAGGAAACATGAAATACGCACTGGGGCCGGTGCTCTACTACTGGCCGAAAAACGACATCGCGGCGTTCTATCAACAGGCGGCGGAGAGCAGCGCCGACATCATTTACCTCGGCGAGAGCGTCTGCACCAAGCGGCGCGAGATGAAGGTCGGCGATTGGCTGGCGCTGGCGCGTGAAATCGCCCGCAGCGGCAAGCAGGTGGTGATCTCCACGTTGGCACTGCTGCAGGCGCCGTCCGAACTGAATGAGCTGAAACGCTATGTGGAGAACGGCGAGTTTCTGTTTGAAGCCAACGACCTGGGCGCGGTCAACATGGCGGCGGAGCGCGGTCTGCCGTTCGTCGCCGGCCATGCGCTGAACTGCTACAACGCCTATACCCTGCGCCTGCTGCGCCGCCAGGGCATGATGCGCTGGTGCATGCCGGTCGAGCTGTCACGCGACTGGCTGGCCAACCTGCTGACGCAGTGCGACGAACTGGGCTTCCGCCACGACTTCGAAGTGGAGGTGCTGAGCTACGGCCACCTGCCGCTGGCCTATTCGGCGCGCTGCTTCACCGCACGCTCGGAAAACCGCGGCAAGGACGAGTGCGAAACCTGCTGCATCAAGTATCCGCAGGGTCGCATGATGCGCTCCCAGGAACAGCAGCAGGTGTTCGTGCTCAACGGCATCCAGACCATGAGCGGCTACTGCTACAACCTTGGCAACGAGCTGCCGAGCATGCAAGGGCTGGTGGACATCGTGCGGCTATCGCCGCAGGGCGCCGAGACGCTGGCGCAAATCGACGCCTTCCGCGCCAACGAGTATGGCGAGCAGCCGCTGACTTTGACCGACCACGCCGACTGCAACGGTTACTGGCGCCGCGTGGCGGGACTGGAGTTGGTGTCTTAGCGAGGTAAGCGCCGGCGGCGGACGCTGCCGGCACTGTTTATTTATCAAGATTAATGCGATCATTTCTACCGTGGAACCAATGGAATAAACTTACACACATCAGGCAGCAGCTTCTGATACCAAAATACGTGAAAACCGCGATGGCCGCATCTACCAAATGTTCTCCGTATGAAACAATACTCAATGAGGAGAACGAGATAAGTAACATACTCAACGTTAGCGCCATCATATTACAAAGCGGGTTTAAAAGACGCCCGTTAACCATAACCCACCCTCTATTTTTGACACTCTAAAAGCGATTGACTCATTACCAGCGACATTGCCCATTAGCGCTATTGGCGTTTTTATTCCCGCCCAAGGCACCACCGTTATTCTTATTATTCCCGGCTGGGCTGTTATCTGCGCAAGAGACCGCCCCCATTAAGCCACCGGCAACGGCCATGCCGACCATCCCAGGCGGGCCGCCGGAAAAACCGGTAAATGCGCCAATGATAATGCCCATTCCAACCTGATTGGCACAAGAGTTTGGCGCACCTCTGCTTGGCCTATCACGATCGCCGCCGTTATTTCCATCGCCACAACCGCCAATCAGTTTCATCTCGTCAAATGTAAGCATTCTTATTGTTGACATATTATTCCATCCATTAAATAACACGTTATAGATAAAATTAACGTCAACCATTAACTCCCTAAGCAGGTCGACAATTACAATTACCAAAGTCAAAATAAGAAATCAAATTAAAATAAGAGTGAACATCCCACTAAATAAATCACCTTAACCATATCAATAATACGAAATAATAAAGGCGCCGAAAATGGCGCCTTTATTTATCTCCTACGCCCGCCGCTTCCTGAACATCCCGCGCAGCGCCACGCTGTTGCGCAAGAAACCGACGCCGAAGCCCAGCAGGGTGTAGACCACGCCGAGCACCAGCATCATCATCACATCGCCCCACACTTCATTCAGCGACAGCCCCATCTGGTTGACGCCGGCGATCGCCTTGGTGCCCCAGGTGGAGGGAATGCTGTACGAGATGGCGCGCACCCAGGCCGGCATCGACTGCAGCGGCCAGATGGTGCCGGACAGGTAGAATACCGGCGTCGTGATGAACGCCAGCGTCAAGTAGATCATCTCGACGCTGCGCAGGCACTCGGTCACCAGCTTGCCCAGCCCCAATACCGCCAGCAGGAACGGGAAGGTCAGCAGCAGCAGTTCGGCGATGTTCGCCGTCTGCCGATAGCCCAATACCCACGGCCACAGCACGAACAGCACGATCGACAGGAACAGCCAGATCGGCAGCAGCGCCGTCAGCCCGCCGAGGTGCGCCGCCAGGGGCGCCTTGCCGCCGGGCATGCTCTTCATGGCGATATTGACGCGGATACAGGCGATCAGCAGCGAGTGCTGCAACAGCATCACCAGCAGGCCGGGGAAGATGATCGCCGCGAAGCTGATGCCGGGGTTGAACACGTCCAGCGTTTGCCCCAGTATCGGCGTCAGCAGTATCTGCGCCTGCCGTTCGCTGAAGCCGCTGCGCAGCAGCAGCCCGTTGTTGTACTCCGTCAGCAGCTGCTGGTAGGCCGCCACCACGTCTTGTTGGATCTGGCCGTTAGCCAGGCGGTTGGTGGCGTCGCCGTAGACCGGCACCACGATGTTCTGCCCGCTGAGGATCTTCTTCTCCAGATCCACCGGCATGATGATCACCGCAAACAGCTTGCGCCAGCTGAGATCGCGCTGCGCCTGTTCCAGGCTGTCGTAGGTTTCAATCGCGATCTTGGAGGTGGCGTCCAGTTGGCGGATCAGCTGGCGGCTGGCGGTGCTGTGATCCTGATCGACCACCCCCACCGGCAGATCCCACACCGTGCGGTTGGCGTACACCAGGCTCATGATGCACAGCGACAGGATCAGCATCAGCCACACCGGCCGCTCCAGCATGCCGAGCAGCACCTTAACGAAGGTTTGCCAATAGAGCTTCATCCGGCGTTCCCCTCTTTTGCCAGCCGCGCCGGCAGGCGATTGCGCACCAGCAGCGCGGCCACCAGCGGATAGACCGCCAGCNCACGCTGAAGATGGCGCTGGCGTGCACCTGCCGCAGGAACACGTCGAACATCGCGTACAGCGCGTGGGTCAGCGGTTCGATGTTGGAAATGATGCGCGCCGGCAGCGGCATCGACAGCTCAGGCACCGCCATGCCGGAGAAGGTCATCGCGATACTGACCAAAATACCGATCAGGCTGTAGGCGGTGATGGTGCTGCCGGTAAAGGTGTACAGCAGCAAGCCGATACTCTGCGCCGCCATCACGTAGAACAGGCCAATCATCAGCATAAACAGCGGGTTGCCGCTGACGCGGGCGTCAAAGATGCCTACCAGCGCCGCGATCTCGACCATCAGCAGGGTGGTGAAACACAGCGTGTACGGCGCCAGCTTGCCGAGCAGCGCCAGGCTGAACGGCTTGGCCTGCAGCAGCGACTTGCTGCGCGCCAGCACATAGATCATGCAGGTCACCGCGAACAGCTGCAGCAGGTGGATGGTGGCGGCGAACTGCTGGTAATAGATATAGCTGCCGCTGGCGTTGAACAGGCTGCCGTAGGAGAGCGTCACGTCCGCCAACGGCGGCAGGGTTTTACCCATCTCGGTGGCGATGATGCTGCGGGTGCTGGCGTTGATTTCGTTCATCAGGCCGCCGAAGTCCTGAGTGGAGTACAGCCCGGCGCCGTAGAACAACGCATTGTAGTACATCACCACGCTCGGCTGTTTGCCCGACAGCGCGTTGGCCTCAAGATCCGGCGGGATATACAGCAGCGCGTAATCCTGCGCGCTGCGCAGGCGGCTAAGTGACTCCGGCAGCCCGCCGCCGTAAGCCTCGACGTGGGCGTGCGAACCGGCGTCCAGCCGGCGCGTCAGCGATTTGGACAGCGGGCTGTGATCGCTGTCCACCACCGAGACCGGCAGATCGAGCAGCGTGCCTTCGGAGAAGTTGCTGCTGATCAGCGCAAACAGGATCAGCGGAAAGATCCAGCTCAGCCAGTGCACCACCGGGCTGCGAAAGGCGACGCGACACTCTTTGTCGAACGCGTGACTGAAGCAGCGCCAGCCGGCCCTTACTCTTTCCATTGCCATAAGGTGCTCATCCCCGGACGCAGGCCGTCCACCGGCTGTGACGGATACAGGCGCACTTCGAAGGTTTTCAGGTCGAAGTCGCCGGTGGCGCGGGTGGCGCGTTTGGTGGCGTAATCCCCCAGCGGCGCGATGTAGCGCACCTCGGTGTCGATCATTTTGTCCTTCAGCGCCGGCACCCGCAGCTTGACCTTGTCGCCTTTGCGCACGTGGGCCAGGATGTCTTCACGCAGGTTAAACACGAAGTAGGCGTCCGGCACCCGGATCAACGTCACCAGCGGGCTGCCGGCGTTCAGCAATTCGCCCACTTCGGCCGGGATCGGCCCCACTTCACCGTCCACCGGCGCTTTCACCTGCAGATCGTCGCTCTGCGCCTGGATCTGCAGCAGGTTCTCTTCCGCCGCCCGCAGCGCCGCCGCATATTGCTGCCGCTGCTCGACGCGGTCGCCGTTGATGCCTTCATCCAGGTTGGCCTTGGCGGCCTGCACCTGCTGGAAGGCGGTGTCGCGCGACCGGCGCGAAGCGTCCAGCTCGGACTTCGAGATATAGCCCTTGCCGGCCACGCTCAGGTTACGGTTATAGTCGTTTTGCGCATTGCGGTACTGCGCCTCTGCCTGCGCCAGGTTGGCGCGCAGGTTGCGGATGCTCTCTTCACGGGTGCCGTGCAGCGACAGCTCGAGCTGCGCTTTGGCCTCGTCGCGCGTCGCCTGCGCGGAACGCAGCTGCGCCATCATTTCGGGGCTGTCGAGTTGGATGATCAGTTGGCCGCTTTTCACGTCGTCGCCGCGTTCGATCAGGCGTTCAACGACTCGGCCTTTCGCCTTGGATGCGACGATCACTTCGGGGGCATCCACTTCACCCTGCAGTAACAGATCCTGATTGTGCGCGCGGAACAGGATCGCCAATGCGATCGCCGCCAACATCAGCAACAGGGTAAACAGCGTCTTTTTTTTCATTATGTCAGCTCCCGGAACGGTAAGCGGCGGGCGGGGATCATCATTTCCATGTCTCAAATTGCTCCAAAAAACACCATTGCACTCATGAGGATATCACAAGCACATATCTCCTCTTTTATAACTATAAATTGGATTATGCTTTTAACACTAAAAAGCATCTTTTTTTCGGCCTTTTAGTATGCAGACTCCTGCAATCGCCCTTTAAGCGATCCACTCTCTGATGGACGATGTCATGACTGAACACACTGCCGTACCGCTTTCGGTACTGGATTTATCGCCAATCCCGCAAGGGGCCAAGGCGCGCGACGCTTTCCACTGTTCGCTGGATCTGGCGCAGCACGCCGAACGCTGGGGCTACCAGCGTTACTGGCTGGCCGAGCACCACAATATGACCGGCATCGGCAGCGCCGCCACCTCGGTGCTGCTGGGCTATCTGGCCGCCGGCACCCAGAGCATTCGCCTCGGCTCCGGCGGCGTGATGCTGCCGAACCATGCGCCGCTGGTGATCGCCGAGCAGTTCGGCACGCTGGAGTCGCTCTACCCCGGCCGCATCGATCTGGGGCTGGGCCGCGCGCCCGGCACCGATCAACGCACCATGATGGCGCTGCGTCGCCACCTGTCCGGCGACGTGGATACCTTCCCGCGCGACGTGCAGGAACTGCAAAACTACTTCTGCGACGCGCAGCCCGGCCAGCCGGTGCAGGCGGTGCCGGGCCAGGGGCTGCATGTGCCGCTCTGGCTGCTCGGCTCCAGCCTCTACAGCGCCCAGCTGGCGGCGCAGCTCGGCCTGCCGTTCGCCTTCGCTTCGCACTTCGCTCCGGATATGCTGTTCCAGGCGCTGCAGCTGTACCGCGAGAACTTCAAACCCTCCAAACAGCTGGCGCAGCCGCACGCCATGGTGTGCGTCAACGTGATCGCCGCCGACAGCGATAGCGACGCGCGCTTCCTGTTCAGCTCGATGCAGCAGCAATTCATCAATCTGCGCCGCGGTTCGCCCGGCCCGCTGCCGCCGCCGGTGGATAACATCCACGCGCTGTGGACCGCCGGCGAGCAGTACGGCGTCGAACAGGCGCTGCGGATGTCGATCGTCGGCGATGAAAAAACGGTGCGTCACGGGCTGCAAACGCTGCTGCGTGAAACCGATGCCGACGAGATCATGGTCAACGGCCAGATCTTCGATCATCAGGCGCGGCTGCGTTCGTTCGAGATCGTCGCCGGGGTGAAAGGCGACATCGTGAAGGGCTAAAAAGCGAAAAGGCGGTGGGAACCCCGCCGCCTTAGCGTTAACGCTGGATCAGATAGCGGATGGTCGGCCCGTCCTGCTGGATATCCAGCACCTTGTAGCCGTGGTTACGCGCATCAAGCGGGATGTTGTTGATCGACTGCGGGCAATCGCTGATCACCTCCAGGATCTCCCCCGGCTTCAGCTGCGGCATCGCCTCCAGCGTCGCCACCGCCGGGTACGGGCAAGGTTCGCCCAGCATGTCCAGCCGGTAGTCCGGCACTATCGTCGTCTCTTTCATGGCATGCTCCTCAAATTCACCACCTGCGCCTCAGGCCGGGCGCGGAAAAAGCGTTTCTCCCACCACAGCATGGCGGCGAAGGCCAGCGCCAGCAGCAGGTAAGTCACCAGCAGGCCGCCGATCGGGCCGAAGGTATCGAGCAGGTTGATCTTGTCGTAATCGGTCGCCAGCGCCGGCGCCAGCTCGTCCCAGTAATAGGCCAGCAGCGTAGCGCCGATGATGTTGCCCAGCCCCACCCACCAGTAGTGCACCTGCCCTTCCACCGCACGGTACATCCAACCGGTCTCGCAGCCGCCGGCCAGCACGATGCCGAAGCCGAACAGCAAACCACCCAGCACCGCATTCGGGCCGGCCCACATGATCTTCGGCGCCACGCCGAGCTGCACATAGCTGAAGATGCCGATGGCGCTCACCGCCATGCCGATGATGATGGCTTTCGCCATGTGGGTGCGGCCGGTGATCCACAGATCGCGGAACGCCGAGGTGAAGCAGATCTGCGCGCGTTCGATCAGCAGGCCAAAGCCGATGCCGAACAGCATGGCGATGCCAAGCTTCGGCGCATCGAACAGCGTCCACAGCGACCAGGCCACCGCCAGGCCGAAGACGGCCATGCCCAGCCGGAAGCGGCGGCGCGCCTGCTCAGGCTTCTGTGTCAGCGGCGCGGCGGCCTTCACCTTTTGCAATTTGACCGGAATGCGGAACATCGGCAGCAGCGTGAATTTGGCGCCGAAGTAGGAGCCGGCGGCAGTCGCCAGCGCGAAGAACCAGGCGTGCAACGAGAACTGCGGAATGCCGGTGAAGAATGCCGCCAGGTTGCAGCCCATCGCCAGGCGCGCGCCGAAGCCGGCGATGATGCCGCCCAGCAGCGCCTGCACGATGCGAATGCGGTGCTGCGGCTGACGCAGTTTGATGTTGTTGGCCCACAGCGCGGCGGCGATGCAGCCGGCGAACATGCCGATGATCATGCGCCCGTCGATGCGCTCCAGCGGCGTGCCCTGCAGGCCGATAACCTTGAAATAGCCCCACTGCTCGGGGTGCAGGCCGAACCACTGCAGCACATGGCCGCCCCAGCGGGTGAATTCGCCGGTCACCGCCCAGAAGGTGCCGGTCATGCCGAAGTAGTAGGTAGAAAGGATCCCGGCGGCGATCACCGCCGGCAGCGGCGCCCAAAAGCGCACCAGGTATTGAGATTTAAACTGCTGCCAACTCATGGCATCTCCCGTGCATATCATCCGTAAGAAAAAACCTTATGAATGATACGCCATTCAGGGGCGTTTGACGGCAACTTTCAGGCATAAAAAAACCAGCCCGCAGGCTGGTTTTTCAGAGCGCTTCACCGCGAACGGCGAATCAGCGATTACGCGTCGCCGAAACGACGACGTGGTGCCGCCGGTGCGCCGTCATCACGGCGTGGCGCCGGCTTGCCGTCGCGGTTGTAGTTGCCGCCGCGACGCTCGCCGCCGTTACCGCCTTCACGACGTTCGCCGAAGGAGCGACGCGGGCCGCCTTCACGACGTTCGCCGTTGAACGGACGACCGTTGCCGCGACGCTCGCCGCCGTTGCCGCCGTCACGACGCTCGCGACGTTCGAACGGCTGTGCATCGCCCAGCAGCTGCATGTTCATCGGCTTGTTCAGGATGCGAGTGCGAGTGAAGTGATTCAGGATCTCGCCCGGCATGCCTTTTGGCAGTTCGATGGTGGAGTGGGAAGCGAACAGCTTGATGTTACCGATGTAACGGCTGCTGATGTCGCCTTCGTTAGCGATAGCGCCAACGATGTGACGCACTTCTACGCCATCGTCACGGCCCACTTCGATGCGGTACAGCTGCATTTCGCCAACGTCACGACGTTCGCGACGCGGACGATCGCCGTCACGGCTGTCACGACGGTCGCCACGGTCACCGCGACGATCGTCACGGTCGTTGAACTCGCGGCGCTGACGCGGTTTGAAGACCGGATCCGGCGGCAGGATCAGCGGACGTTCGCCCTGAGCCATTTTTAGCAGCGCTGCGGCCAGGGTTTCCATATCCAGCTCTTCTTCCGGCTGCAGTTTGGTCAGCAGTGCGCGGTACAGGTCCAGATCGCTGCTTTCCAGCTGCTGCTGAACTTTCGCGGCGAACTTGGCCAGACGACGCTCGCCCAGCAGTTCTGCATTCGGCAGTTCCACTTCAGGGATGGTCAGCTTCATGGTGCGTTCGATATTGCGCAGCAGGCGGCGTTCGCGGTTTTCCACGAACAGCAGCGCGCGGCCGGCGCGGCCCGCACGACCGGTACGGCCGATACGGTGAACGTAAGACTCGGAGTCCATCGGGATGTCGTAGTTGACAACCAGGCTGATGCGCTCAACGTCCAGGCCACGGGCCGCAACGTCGGTCGCGATCAGGATATCCAGACGACCGTCTTTCAGACGCTCCAGAGTCTGCTCACGCAGCGCCTGGTTCATGTCGCCGTTCAGCGCGGCGCTGCTGTAACCGCTGCGCTCCAGCGCTTCGGCCACTTCCAGGGTCGCGTTCTTGGTACGGACGAAGATGATCGCCGCGTCAAAGTCTTCGGCTTCCAGGAAACGCACCAGCGCTTCGTTTTTACGCATGCCGTAGACCGACCAGTAGCTCTGGCTGATGTCCGGACGGGTGGTCACGCTGGATTGGATGCGCACTTCCTGCGGCTCTTTCATGAAGCGGCGGGTAATGCGACGGATCGCTTCCGGCATGGTGGCGGAGAACAGCGCGGTCTGATGTTCAGCCGGGATCTCAGCCATGATGGTTTCTACGTCTTCGATAAAGCCCATGCGCAGCATTTCGTCGGCTTCATCCAGCACCAGACCGCTCAGGTTGGAGAGGTTCAGAGTGCCGCGCTTCAGGTGGTCCAGCAGGCGGCCTGGGGTACCCACAACGATTTGCGGGCCCTGGCGCAGAGCGCGCAGCTGCACGTCGTAACGCTGGCCGCCGTACAGGGCTACCACGTTGACGCCGTTCATGTGTTTGGAGAAATCGGTCATCGCTTCGGCAACCTGAACCGCCAGTTCGCGAGTCGGCGCCAGCACCAGGATCTGAGGTGCTTTCAGGTCTGCCTGCAGGTTGTGCAGCAGCGGCAGCGAGAACGCTGCAGTTTTACCACTACCGGTCTGCGCCATGCCCAGCACGTCGCGGCCGTTCAACAGGTGAGGAATACACTCAGCCTGGATCGGAGATGGTTTTTCATAGCCCAGATCGTTCAGGGCGGAAATGATTGGAGCAGACAGCCCCAGATCAGCAAAAGAGGTTTCAAACTCAGTCGTCATGTACACGTGCCTCATTAATAATGGCAGCCAGTCTACATAACTCGTCGAGAAAATTTTCAGTCATTTTCATTGAAAAGTGTGAACCGGCTCAAATTAGATTATAAAACGAACAAAAAAGCCCTCGCCCGTGAAGGCGATAACTTTGGTTAAAAACCAATGTCCATCAGGCTGATAGGTGTTCGTCAGCTATTGCTGGTCCGATTCCGATAGGTCGTCTTGCTCTTGGCCCAAAAGCGCCAATTCCAACAATGCATAGCGGTGCTCAACGAAGTTGTGAACGTTGTTAGACACCGTCAGTTTGAACAGCGCCGAAGCGGTGTCCTTGTCCCCCAGACTCAGGTAGTGTTTACCCAAATAGAAGTCAGTTTCACTGAGATGCTCAGCGAGCGAAGTGTTATCCGTTGCATCTGCCTTGAGGCGTTCCATCAGCGTTTTTTCGCTGATCTTGCCCAGGTAGAATTCGACAATATTCCATCCCCATTGCCCTCTGTCCGCTTTGTCATAGCGCTGCTGAAGCGCTACCTCGGCCTTCTTGGGATCGATTTCTCTCTCCACCAGATACAGCCATAACGAACGGAAGGGATCGTTTGGGTCGTCTTGATAAAACGCCTGCAGATCATCCTGCGCCAACGGGAAGCGGCCGCCATAATACAGTGCGATGCCCCGGTTTAAACGCGCGTAATTGTAAGTTGGATCAAGCTCTAGTACAGAATCAAACGCTTCATAGGCAGCATCAAAATTGCCTGCCTGCGTTAAGTAAATGCCCAGGTAGTTGAAAACTTCCGGCATGTCGGGACGTATCGCCAGCGCCTGCGAGAAATCATTGCGCGCTAATGCACGTAACCCGAGGCTATCATACAGCACACCGCGCTCATATAAAAGCTGTGCGCGTTCGTCATCCGTCAGTGCCCGGCTGGCAAGAATTTGTTCCATGCGCGCCAGGATCACTTCCTGCTGCAACGTTGGCTGCAACGGGATTGCCAAAACTTCGTCTTTACGCCAATCATGGTTGCTGCATCCTGCCAGCATGAGTGCTGTCGCAACGTAACACCAGCGCAAGAAAGGCTTCATTTCCCACTCCCGAAGACAAACATTGGATGAACGTCCTGTCCTCCGTTTGCTAAAACGCGGGCATCCTACCCGCGCGATACGAACAGCTCCCAACCCCGTGGCGGGGAGCTGTAAAACTATCTATACAGTTATTCTGCTTCAGGCGCAGGTGAACCCGCTTCCGGCGCCATCGCTTCTTTGATGCTCAGACGCACGCGGCCCTGACGGTCAACTTCCAGTACCTTAACCGGCACTTCCTGACCCATCTGCAGATAGTCGGTCACTTTCTCAACGCGCTTGTCGGCGATCTGAGAAATGTGCACCAGGCCTTCTTTACCACCGCCGATAGCGACGAATGCGCCGAAATCAACGATACGGGTCACTTTACCCTGATAGATACGGCCAACTTCGATCTCTGCCGTGATCTCTTCGATGCGACGGATAGCGAATTTCGCTTTCTCACCGTCGGTCGCAGCGATTTTAACTGTACCATCATCTTCGATTTCGATGGTAGTGCCAGTCTCTTCGGTCAGCGCGCGGATAACGGAACCGCCCTTACCGATCACGTCTTTGATTTTATCCGGGTTGATGCGGATAGTATGAATGCGCGGTGCGAATTCGGAGATATCGCCGCGCGGAGTGCTGATAGCCTGTTCCATCACGCCCAGGATGTGCAGACGCGCGCCCTTGGCCTGGTTCAGAGCCACCTGCATGATTTCGCGGGTGATGCCTTCGATTTTGATGTCCATCTGCAGCGCGGTGATACCGTCGCGGCTACCGGCCACTTTGAAGTCCATGTCGCCCAGGTGATCTTCGTCACCCAGAATGTCGGACAGAACCACATAGTTGTCGGCTTCTTTCACCAGGCCCATCGCGATGCCCGCAACGGCAGCCTTGATTGGCACACCGGCGTCCATCAGCGCCAGAGACGCGCCGCACACGGAAGCCATGGAAGAAGAACCGTTGGATTCGGTGATTTCAGACACCACGCGAACCGTGTACGGGAAATCTTCCGGTTTAGGCATCATAGCCAATACGCCGCGTTTCGCCAGGCGACCGTGACCGATTTCACGACGCTTAGGAGAACCGACCATGCCGGTTTCACCTACGGAGTACGGAGGGAAGTTGTAGTGGAACAGGAAGCTGTCGGTCTTCTCGCCCATCAGCTCGTCCAGGTTCTGTGCGTCGCGCGCGGTGCCCAGGGTCGCGGTAACCAGCGCCTGAGTTTCGCCACGGGTGAACAGCGCGGAACCGTGGGTGCGCGGCAGTACGCCGGTGCGCACGTCCAGACCACGGATCATGTCTTTTTCACGGCCGTCGATACGCGGCTCGCCACGCAGTACGCGGCTGCGCACCACGTTTTTCTCGACGGTGCCCAGGATGTCCTGGATTTCGCCCGCGTCCAGCGTCTCGTCCTGCGCCAGCAGGGTTTCAACAACGCTGTCTTTGATCGCGTCAACCTGAGCGTAACGCTCTTGTTTTTCGGTGATGTGGTAAGCGTCGCCCAGGCGAGCTTCGGCCAGTTCAGCCACGCGCGCGTGCAGCGCTTCGTTGACCGCAGGCGCCTGCCAATCCCACTTCGGTTTGCCCGCTTCGGCAACCAGCGCGTTGATGTTTTCGATAACCACTTGCTGCTGGTCATGGCCGAACACCACGGCGCCCAGCATCTGGTCTTCGCTCAGCACGTCCGCTTCGGATTCAACCATCAGCACCGCGCCTGCAGTACCGGCAACCACCAGATCCAGACGGCTTTCTTTCAGTTCGTCAGTCGTTGGGTTCAGTACGTACTGGTCGTTGATGTAACCTACGCGCGCGGCACCGATTGGGCCGTTGAACGGAATACCGGACAGGCTCAGGGCCGCGGAAGCACCGATCATCGCAACGATGTCCGGGTTCACCTGCGGGTTAACGGAAACCACGGTCGCAATCACCTGAACTTCGTTCAGGAAGCTGTCCGGGAACAGTGGACGGATCGGACGGTCGATCAGACGAGAAGTCAGCGTCTCGCCTTCGCTCGGACGGCCTTCGCGACGGAAGAAGCTGCCCGGGATGCGGCCGGCGGCGTAGGTACGCTCTTGGTAGTTAACGGTCAGCGGGAAGAAGCTCTGGCCCGGCTTGGCTTTTTTCTGGCCAACGACGGTAACGAATACGGCGGTGTCATCCATGCTCACCATAACGGCGGCGGTGGCCTGACGCGCCATCATACCGGTTTCGATGGTGACGGTATGCTGGCCATACTGGAATTTGCGAATGATCGGTGTCAGCAAAATTATATCCTTGATTAACGGCGCGCAATCGCATTGACGACTCGACACGCCTGTGACTCGATTTGCCTTCTCACTACATCCTCGCGACTAATGACAATCCTTATCTCAGGCGGGAGATAAAGCCTCTCATTAGCCGCGCGAACCTCTGTAACGGAAGAACCTGTTTGGAAACATCAGTAATACATTAACCTGATTTGCTTATGCTTCCTAGAAGAAAGGGGCCAAAATAGGCCCCTTTCCACTGAAACTTGCTAGATTAGCGACGCAGACCCAGACGCTCGATCAGGCTGGTGTAACGTGCTACATCTTTACGCTTCAGGTAGTCCAGCAGTTTACGACGCTGAGAAACCATACGCAGCAGACCACGACGGCTGTGGTGATCTTTTTTGTGCTCGGAGAAGTGGCCTTGCAGATGGTTGATCTGCGCAGTCAGCAGGGCAACCTGAACTTCGGTAGAACCGCTGTCGTTAGTACCACGACCGAAATCAGCTACGATTTGAGCTTTAGCTTCAACACTTAGAGACATTGTAATACTCCAGATTATAGATAATAAAAACAGGCGCCGATCTCTAATTCAGCAACCCAATGCATAAGCTGCGCCATTCTACTCTTAGCGCAGTGCGATCGCAAGGCGACGCAGTGCCCCGCCGTCAGTCGAAATGCTCGACCACCAGGCGGCGCGGCGCCACGCGACCATCCTCGGCGATGTCGCCAACGCCGATGAATTTTCGCTCTTCACCCTCGGTGATGCGCACCAGGCCGGAAGCCGGCGCGCCGGCCACTTGCACCGGTTGCCCCTGCTTGACGTAACCCGCCACCACCGGCAGCAAATTCACTTCCGGATAGTTCTCAACCGGGCTGTCCATCGGCATCAGCAGCGGATCGAGCAGCTCGCCGGGCGCGATCGCTTGTTCCTGCGCCTGCGCCAGCAAAGCATTCAGCTGCTCCAGCGTCACCATGCGCGCGATCGGATAAGTCGCCACCTGCAGGCGGCGCAGATAAATCACGTGCGCGCCGCAACCCAGCAGCTCGCCGAGATCGTCGGTGATGGTGCGGATGTAGGTGCCTTTCGAGCAGTGGATCTCCAGCTCCAGCTCATCCCCTTCCCAACGGATAAACTGCAGCTCGTACACCGTGATGCTGCGCGCTTCTCGCGGCACTTCAATCCCCTGGCGCGCATACTCGTAGAGTTTCTTGCCCTGGTATTTCAGCGCCGAATACATCGATGGCACCTGCTGGATGTCGCCGCGGAAGGTGTCCAGCGCCGCGTCGAGCTGCGCCTGGGTGAAGTTCACCGGGCGTTCCTGCACGATCTGACCGTCGGCGTCGGAGGTATCGGTACGCTGCCCCAGCTTGGCGATCACCCGATAGCGCTTGTCGGAATCGAGCAGGTATTGCGAAAACTTGGTCGCTTCGCCCAGGCAGATAGGCAGCATGCCGGTCGCCAACGGATCGAGCGCGCCGGTATGGCCCGCTCGGTTGGCGTTGTACAGGCGTTTTACTTTTTGCAGCGCATCGTTGGACGACAACCCTTGCGGCTTGTCCAGCAACAGCACGCCGTGGATATCACGGCCGCGGCGACGAGGGCGACTCATTAATCCTCCTTGTCATCGCCTGAGGCGGAACGGCGCTCGGCGTCGTTCTTCACCACGTTGGTCACCAGGTTGGACATACGCATGCCTTCCACCAGGGAGTTGTCGTAGGCGAAGGTCAGCTCCGGCACCACGCGCAGGCGCATCGCTTTGCCCAGCAGGGTGCGGATATAGCCGGAAGCGTCCTGCAACGCTTTGATGCCGTTGGTGACCAGATCCGGATCGTGGTTCTCGGTCAGCACGTTCAGGAAGGTGACGTAAACCTTGGCATACGCCAGGTCACGGGAGACTTCCACGCCGGAAACGGTCGCCATGCCGACGCGCGGATCTTTCACTTCACGCTGCAGAATGATCGCAATCTCTTTCTGCATCTCTTGCGCCACGCGTTGACCGCGGCTGAATTCTTTTGCCATTTTGGATTCTCCAGACAAATCGGGGGGCACAAAGGCCCCCCGTAAACAGATATAAGCAGATGTGCAATCGTTAAGCGATGGTGCGTTGGATCTCAATGATTTCGAACACTTCGATCATGTCGCCGACGCGCACGTCGTTATAGTTCTTAACGCCGATACCACATTCCATGCCGTTACGGACTTCGTTAACGTCATCTTTGAAGCGGCGCAGGGATTCCAGCTCGCCTTCATAGATAACCACGTTGTCGCGCAGTACGCGGATTGGGTTGTGACGCTTGATGGTCCCTTCGGTAACCATACAGCCGGCGATAGCGCCGAACTTAGGCGATTTGAACACGTCGCGCACTTCGGCCAGGCCGATGATCTGCTGCTTGTATTCCGGCGCCAGCATGCCGCTCATCGCCTGCTTCACTTCGTCGATCAGGTTATAGATCACGGAGTAGTAACGCAGATCCAGGCTTTCCGCTTCGATTACGCGGCGCGCAGAAGCGTCGGCACGCACGTTGAAGCCCAGGATGATGGCGTTGGAAGCCGCAGCCAGCGTCGCGTCGGTTTCGGTGATCCCACCTACGCCGGAGCCGACAATCTTCACCTTCACTTCGTCGGTGGAGAGTTTCAGCAGCGAGTCGCTGATCGCTTCGCAAGAACCCTGTACGTCGGATTTCAGTACGATGTTCAGCTCGGACACTTCGCCGTCGGTCATGTTGGCGAACATGTTTTCCAGCTTGGACTTCTGCTGACGCGCCAGTTTGACTTCGCGGAACTTGCCCTGACGGTACAGCGCCACTTCACGCGCTTTCTTCTCGTCGCGCACCACGGTCGCTTCGTCACCCGCTGCAGGCACGCTGGACAGACCCAGGATTTCCACAGGGATAGACGGACCGGCGGAGGTCACTTCACGGCCCAGCTCGTCGCGCATCGCACGCACACGGCCGTATTCGAAGCCACACAGGACGATGTCGCCCTTGTTCAGCGTACCTTCCTGAACCAGCACGGTGGCAACCGGGCCACGGCCTTTATCCAGGAAGGACTCGATCACCACGCCGCTCGCCATGCCGCTGCGTACCGCTTTCAGTTCCAGAACTTCGGCCTGCAGCAGGATAGCCTGCAGCAGCTCGTCGATACCGGTACCGGCTTTCGCGGACACGTGGACGAACTGCGCTTCGCCGCCCCACTCTTCCGGCATCACGCCGTACTGAGACAGTTCCTGCTTAACGCGGTCCGGATCGGCTTCCGGCTTGTCGATTTTGTTCACCGCAACCACCAACGGCACCTGCGCCGCTTTCGCGTGCTGGATAGCTTCGATGGTCTGTGGCATCACGCCGTCATCAGCCGCCACCACCAGAACCACGATGTCAGTCGCCTGAGCACCGCGAGCACGCATCGAGGTAAACGCGGCGTGGCCCGGGGTATCCAGGAAGGTGATCATGCCGTTCTCGGTTTCTACGTGGTAGGCACCGATGTGCTGGGTAATGCCGCCGGCTTCGCCCGCCGCCACTTTGGTGGAGCGAATGTAGTCCAGCAGAGAGGTTTTACCGTGGTCAACGTGGCCCATGATGGTCACGACCGGCGCGCGCGGCTCGGCCGCAGCGCCCGTATCACGGTCACTCATCAGCGCTTCTTCCAGCTCGTTTTCACGACGCAGGATAACTTTGTGGCCCATCTCTTCGGCAACCAGCTGCGCGGTTTCCTGGTCGATAACCTGGTTGATGGTGGCCATGGCGCCCAGCTTCATCATCACTTTGATGACCTGAGAACCTTTTACCGCCATCTTGTTGGCCAACTCGGCCACGGTGATGGTTTCGCCGATCACCACGTCGCGGTTAACCACCTGCGCCGGCTTGTTGAAGCCCTGCTGCAGAGCGCTAGGCTTGCGTTTGCCTTTACCGCCACGGGTAACGGCGCGCGCTTCTTCGCGATCCGCTTTGGATTCGGACAGCTTGTTGCCTTTCTTCTGCTTGGTCGCTTTGCCGCCGCGGGTGCGGCTGCGACGATCGCCTTCAACTTTGGCGTCGTTTTCATCTTCTGCGGCACGGGCGTGCTGAGAGGTGGTCACGTGATAGTCGGCGCTTTCAACCGCGGCGCTTGCCGCGTCTGCCTGGGCCCACTTCTCGCCGTTCTCTTCGGCCATGCGACGGGCTTCTTCCGCCACGCGCTTGGCTTCCTCTTCAACCTTGCGGCGCACTTCCTCTTCCGCTTTGCGTTTCAGTTCAGCGGCTTCGGCTTCACGGCGTGCTTTTTCCGCCTGAGCTGGCTTGGTCATTTCGTCGGTATGTTGATTGGTCACTTTTTCTTTTTCCGCTGAATTACGCTTAGCAATCTCCGCGGCCTCACGTTTGGCTTGCTCTTCGGCTGCGCGCTTCGCTTCCGCTTCGCGTTTTGCGAGCTCTTCCGCTTCGCGCCGTGCCTGCTCTTCCGCTTCACGCTGTGCCTGCTCTGCCGCTTCAGCCAACTGGGCTTCCTGCGTATCGCGATTTACATAAGTGCGTTTCTTGCGGACCTCAATTTGCACCGATTTACTTTTACCGCCGGTGCTCGGGATATTCAAGGTGCTGCGCGTTTTGCGCTGCAAAGTGAGTTTACCCGGCGCGCTGCCGTGTTCACGGTTCAGGTGCGCCAGCAATGTTTCTTTTTCTTGCTGGGTAACAGAGTCCGACTCGGACTTGTTGATCCCTGCATCAGCAAACTGCTGTACCAGGCGATCAACCGGAGTCTGAATCTCTGCTGCCAGCGATTTTACGGTTACATCTGTCGTCATGCTGTTCCTTCCTGCTACAGTTATTACGCGTTGTCGCCAAACCAACAGATATTGCGCGCAGCCATGATCAGCTCGCCGGCTTGCTCGTCGCTAAGCCCTTCAATATCAGCCAGATCGTCAACACCCTGCTCGGCAAGATCTTCCAGCGTACAAACCCCACGCGCGGCCAGTTTAAAGGCCATGCTGCGCTCAAGACCCGGCAGGTTGAGCAAATCGTCGGCCGGTTTGTTGTCGCCCAGGCTTTCTTCTTGTGCCAGGGCCAGCGTGGTCAATGCAGCTTTGGCGCGTTCGCGCAATGCTTCAACCGTATCTTCATCCAGACCGTCGATTTCCAACAGCTCTTTGATCGGCACGTAGGCCAGCTCTTCCAGCGTGGAGAAGCCTTCTTCAACCAGTACGGTGGCGAAATCTTCGTCGATATCAAGATACTTGGTGAAGGTATCAATAGCGGCATGAGCCTCGGCCTGGTGCTTGGCCTGCAGGTCGTCCGCCGTCATCACGTTCAGTTCCCAACGATCGTCGCCGCGGTGTTGTTTCAGCAACTGGGAAGCCAAACGCACGTTTTGGCCGTTACGGCCGATCGCCTGTGCCAGGTTGCTGGCTTCAACGGCGATATCCATGGTGCAGTTATCTTCATCTACCACGATCGACGCGACGTCGGCCGGCGCCATGGCGTTGATGACGAATTGCGCTGGGTTATCATCCCACAGAATGATGTCGATGCGTTCGCCGCCGAGCTCGCTCGACACGGCCTGAACGCGCGCACCGCGCATACCTACGCAGGCGCCGACCGGGTCGATGCGCTTGTCGTTGGTTTTCACTGCAATTTTCGCACGGGAGCCAGGATCGCGGGCTGCCGCTTTAATTTCAATCACTTCTTCGCCGATTTCCGGCACTTCGATGCGGAACAGTTCTTTCAGCATTTCCGGGCTGGAACGGCTGACGAACAGCTGCGCGCCGCGGGCTTCAGGACGCACGGCGTACAGTACGCCACGAATGCGGTCGCCCGGACGGAAGTTTTCGCGCGGCAGCATGTCTTCACGGCCAATCACCGCTTCGGCGTTGTTGCCCAGATCCAGCGCGATGCTGTCACGGTTCACTTTCTTCACCACGCCGGTGACGATCTCACCTTCGTGTTCACGGAAAGCGTCGACCACCATCGCACGCTCGGCCTCGCGCACTTTCTGCACGATAACCTGCTTGGCGGTTTGGGTGGTGATGCGGTCGAAGGTCACGGATTCGATCTGATCTTCGACGTAGCCGCCGAGCTCGATGCTCGGATCTTCAAACTGAGCGGCTTCCAGCGTGATTTCACGCGTTGGCTGCGTCACTTCGTCTACGGCGACCCAACGGCGGAAGGTATCGAAATCGCCGGTTCTGCGGTCAATGCTGACGCGCACGTCGATTTCCTGCTCGTATTTTTTCTTGGTTGCGGTGGCTAATGCAGTTTCCAGCGCTTCGAAAATCTTCTCGCGCGGAAGGGATTTTTCATTGGAAACTGCTTCAACAACAGCCAGAATCTCTTTGTTCATCCTAGTTGCCTCTTCCAAACTTTAAAAGTGGGGTACCAGGTTCGCTTTCTGGATGTTGCTCAGCGCGAACACTTCATCTTTCCCTTCCACAGTAACCGTGATCATCTCGCCTTCGACAGACTTGATAATACCCTGCCACTTGCGACGGTTCTGTACCGCCATGCGCAGGACCAGGCTGACTTCTTCACCGAGGAAACGCGTATAGTGCTCTGCGGTGAACATCGGGCGATCAAGGCCAGGAGAGGAGACTTCCAAGTTGTAAGCGACCGTGATTGGATCTTCGACGTCCAATACAGCGCTGACCTGGTGGCTGACATCAGCGCAATCATCAACATTGATGCCGTTATCACTATCAATATAGATGCGGAGCGTCGATTGGCGCGCACGAATGAATTCGATGCCTACAAGCTCAAAGCCCAACGCTTCTACCGGTGCCGAAAGCATCTCTGTTAACTGTTGCTCTAATGTGGACAAGCCCACCCCCAAGACATAAAAAAAGGGCTAAATAGCCCAGTGATTCTGTTGCCAAATAACAAAAAACCCCGAAAAATCGGGGCTTTATGCAACTGGACCCTGTTTGCCGCTAGGCGGCCTCGGTACAACTTTCGAGCAAGTGTCATTTTCAAATGATGATCGAGAAAAGCGGATTTCAATCGAAAAGTGTATTTGAAAATAAACACTTAAAGGAAAGTGGTTGCGGGGGCCGGATTTGAACCGACGACCTT